>JAGBXB010000136.1 GCA_017629515.1 Lentisphaeria bacterium
GATGCTTTTCAATGAAGTCGTCGTTCAGGATGAAGCTCTCAATATTCTGGATGACTTCAATATCACCCACAAAAAACTGGAAAATGCGCCCGGATATCATACTCTGGACTCTGTGGAAATGGCAAGCGGTCTTATTTTCGGTGCATTGAAAGCGGGAGCAAAAATCTTCAACTCTGTCAGCGTGGAAGATCTTGTTTTCAAAAACGGGAAAGTAAATGGACTAGTGATCAACTGGACATGTGTGGAACGGCTGGGACTGCATGTTGACCCCCTTACCGTCATTGCCGAAAATGTCGTTGACGGAACAGGACACCCCAGCGAGATCCTCAATCTTGCTGTGAAAAAAGCCAAGATCCAGCTGGATACCCCCACCGGCGATATCATCGGTGAAAAGCCTATGTGGGTGGAAAACGGCGAAGCCTCCACGGTGGAAAATACCCGTTGTTACTACCCCGGACTTTATGCCTGCGGTATGAGTGCCAATAATGTTATGGGCGGATACCGGATGGGGCCCATTTTAGGAGGGATGCTTATGTCCGGTAAAAAAGTAGCCCGACTTATTATTGAAAAAGGCCGTTGAAATGCGTACACATGAAGAACGCATGGAACTATTCAAAAGTTCCGACCTTTATCCTGTGATAAGTTCTGAATTCTGTAACGGACGCAGTGTATGTGAAATTCTTTCCGGCATTGCGTCCGCCGGAGCAAAGATCGTTCAGATCCGGGAAAAAAATATCTCCGATCTGGCAATGTTTGAACTGGTGAAAAGATGTAAAGAGATCACAGACAGATACGGGATGCTTCTCATCGTGGACGACCGTCTGGATATTGCCATGGCAGCAGGAGCAGACGGCGTTCATCTGGGACAGGAGGATTTCCCCCTTGCAGAAGCAAGGGTTCTCGCCCCGGAAATGCTTCTGGGAGCTTCCACACACAATGTTGAAGAGATCCGCAAAGCTCTTGCAGAGGGTTGTTCCTATCTGAATATGGGCCCCATGTTCCCTACAAAAACCAAAAGTGTTGCCTGCGGAGCATTGGGACTGGACAGGATCGAAGAATTGAAAAAATTTGTCCACTGTCCCTATTCTGTCATGGGCGGCATCAAGGAACACCATCTTGCCCTTTTAAGCGGAAAAGGGTATAAGCATATTGCGATGGTTACAGAGATCACACAGGCGGGGGATGTGGCATCCAAGGTAAAAGAGCTGCGCAAAATCATGAAAGAAAATTACCATGAATCATAACAGGATCCCTTGTGTTCTGACCATTGCCGGAAGCGATTCCGGCGGGGGGGCAGGCATCCAGGCAGACTTACGTACATTTTATGCTTTCCGGGTTTACGGCAGTTCTGTAATAAGTGCGGTAACTGCCCAGAATCCGGATAAAGTAAGCAAAGTGGATGTGCTTTCCGTGGAATCGGTCAAAGCTCAACTGGAAAGTGTGCTGGGATCTTTCCCTGTCCGGTTTGCCAAAACAGGGATGCTTGCCAATAGCGGGATCATTGATTGTGTGGCGGAATCCATACAGGAATATGATCTTTCCCTTATCGTTGATCCGGTAATGGTTTCCACATCCGGGGCAAAGCTGCTGGAAGATTCTGCCATAAAAGTAATGCAGGAAAAACTTTTTCCCCTTGCAGAATGGATCACTCCCAATATCCCGGAAGCGGAACTGCTTTCAGGAAGAGTTCTTTCCGGGGAAAAGGATCTGCTTGAAGCGGCAGAATTTCTCTGTAAAAAATACAAATGCAATGTTCTTTTGAAAAGCGGTCATGCCATTTCTTCCGGTGTGGTCACCGATATCGTCTGCTGTGAAGGGGAACTTTTCACTCTCTCTTCCCCTGTGGCAGAAGTTGACGGCAATACCGCCCACGGAACAGGCTGCACATTAAGTGCGGCACTGACAGCAAGTCTGGCATCAGGCAGAAGTTGGCAGGAAGCATTGAAAGAAGCAAAATCTTTTGTTTACGGTTCTTTATGTGAAAACCGGAAAATCAGGGAGCGGCTTTTTCAAATGTATCCGCCGGAAAATGATCATTCAGAAAGGGTCATATTAAAACCATATTGAAAGGAGTATTCTTATGACGCAGATGGAATATGCACAAAAGGGGATCATCACCCCGCAAATAAAAAAAGTTGCGGAAGTGGAACAGCAATCAGTGCAATTTATCGCAGAAAGAGTTGCCGCAGGTACGATCGTGATCCCTGCAAATATAAATCATAAAAAGTTGATCCCCTGCGGTATCGGACGGGAATTGAAAACCAAAATCAATGCCAATCTGGGCAACTCCACTCTTTCCAGTTGTCCCGGTGCGGAAAAAAGTAAACTTGCCATTGCTCTGCATTACGGGGCGGATACGGTCATGGATTTAAGTACCGGCGGGGAAATTGCTGCCATACGGAAAAGTATGCTGGAAAATTGTCCTGTTCCACTGGGAACTGTACCGGTATATGAGATCGTTGCCCGTTACGGAAGCAGGGATTTTGCCAAAGATAAGATCCTTGCCGTCATCCGGGAACAGGCGGAACAGGGGGTGGATTATATGACGATCCACGCAGGTTTACTGCGTAAATATGTACCGCTTGCCCTGAAACGGAAACTTGGTATCGTCAGCCGCGGCGGAGCTTTGCTTGCCGCATGGATGCAGGAAACCCAAAAGGAAAATCCTTTTTATGAGGCTTTTGATGAGATCCTGGAAATCTGCCGGGAATACGATGTAACATTATCTCTGGGGGATGGTCTGCGCCCCGGCTGTCTTGCGGATGCCTCCGATGAAGCCCAGTTTGCCGAACTGGATACATTAGGCGAACTTGTTGCCCGCTGCCGGGAGGCAAAGGTGCAGGCAATGGTGGAAGGTCCCGGTCACGTTCCTCTGGATCAGATCCGGGAAAATATGGAACGGGAACAGAGGATCTGTAAGGACGCTCCTTTCTATATCCTCGGCCCTGTGGTCATCGACTGCGCACCCGGGTACGATCATTTTGTTGCGGCAATGGGAGGCATGATGGGGGCTTATTACGGGGCGGCAATGTTGTGTTATGTAACGCCCAAAGAAC
>JAGBXB010000137.1 GCA_017629515.1 Lentisphaeria bacterium
AGAAGAGATTTTTTCTGTTCCACTTTCCATTTTGCCGCAGAATCTACTTTATCCACTACATAAAATTCCCGGGGATCCGCTTCAGGATCGTGAGGGATGCTTCTGCCTGTGATCCGGATGGAGTCAAGAGCCTTATCTGTAATAAGGTACTGGGCGGCAGTCCCGGCAGTAAGTTTCAATTTTCTGAACCATACAGAAGGTTTGGAAGAGTGACCGTGGAACTCAATATGCTCAATATCGGAAGAGTTGATTTTGATTTCCAGATCGGCACTGCCCCTGCTTGTCCACAATACATAGATGAGTTTTTTATCATATTTTCTTTCAAATTCCGCACAGTAAACAGTTCTGGAGGTCGTGGGCAGAAGTCTTTTGAATTTCACCTGATCCAGAATTTTAGTAAAGGTTCCTGTTGCAGAAGCGGAGGGATTGGGGTAATAGTAGGGGGCGCGTCCGGGACCGCCTGCCCAGAAAGAGGAATCATAGGAATTGCCTACTCCGCCGCCATCGTTGGCTCCGGCAATGTGTTCAAAGCCGAAGATATACTGAACAAGCATATCGCGTACAAACCATTCCGCGTGACGGTGCAATCCCAGAAGATCCGCTTTTCTGGCAATGTTTTCCGGACCTGTGGAAGTTTTGATGTGACCATAGCCGAAAATTTCTGCTGTTCTGTTCATTTCGTATGAGGTCATCATGGTAAAGGGGAGATAGGGTTTTTCCGGGTGGGCAGTTCTCTGTATGGCTTCTGTTCCCCAGAAATCGGTAAAGTTTTTGGGAAGTTTCCGGCGCAATGCTTCTGCAATAAGTTCAGAAGCCGCAAGAGTATTACCATACATGATCTGCAGTTGGGGAAAATGTTTTCTTACCGTATTCTGTGCCATTTCTATAAGTTCTGCCCGTTCCGCATTTTTTGCCAGCCTTGCTTCAGAATAGGGTTCAGGCTTGTAACCGTAAATTTCCGGAGATTGGGCATAAGAACCGAAGGGCGCACCATTTTCCCAGAGAAGGGGAACCTGATTGGCATGGGGAAATTTTTTCAGTTTTTCTCTGATCTCTTCAATGAGCTTTGCTTCCCCTTTCTTTTTGTATATAGCCCGTTCTCTCAAAACGAAACGCTGGGCGACAAGGGTTGTGATTTTATATTTTTCCCAGTCTTTTTCTGTCATTTTACGGAATGCACTGTCCAGATTGGTAAGGCGGCGTACCCCAAGCATTTTTGCACGAAGTCCCTGCAATTCCGTACTGCTGCTGCCGTAATGGGCGGTTCCTCTTGCCCAGCCGATATATGGGGAATCGAATCCGGCTTTCCGGGTATCTTTCCCCATAAGGGCAAAGGTGGCATTGTGGGTGAGGATTGTTTCTTTTCTCTCCAGATCTTTTACTGTATATACTACCTTATACCAGCCAAGTTTTTTCATGGCAAGATCGACCTTTACTGCCCCTTTTTCCCCGTCAAGAGCGGCGGAGTCTTTCCGCAGGACTTTGCCGGTATGATCGCTTATGACCCATTCCAGAAGGTATTTTCCGGGGAATACTCTCTTATATTCCACAAGCATTTCCGGTTTCATTGTGTCATCAAACATATTTCTGGAGGGGGTTGTTTCCAGAAATCTCATATCGATCTTTGCCCGTTCAAGAGTTGCTCCGAAAACATGGACGGAACTGATATTTTTTGTGGAGGGCCATACTCTGGGATCCGTAAAGGGGGTACGGTAGAGAGGAGTGAGCCCCATAAGTTCAAAGTCAAGATAATGGAAAGGAAAAGCCCCTCTTCCAGTTTTTTCATGGGGATCGGTGACAAGGTCAACGATTTTTCCCATATCCAGAGGAACACGCAGTTTCCATAAAGGCAGAACTTTTTTGCCGATCTTTACTATACCAGCTTTTTCACATTTCACTTTGGAAAGATCCACGCGGGTATCTCCCAGTGCCGAATAGGCTCTTCCGCCCATTTTCCCGCTGGGGACATATCTTGTGATACGGGCAGTGAATGTGGGTTCTTTTGCCGGATTGGTATCTGCCGCACAAAGGATCCATACATGGGAATACTGCCGCATGGGGACGGTAAAAAGATAGGAGGCTTCCGCATGGTCAAAGGCATTTCTGCCGGTCTGGGAACTGTCGCCGTAGGTATTGGGATAAAGGCTTCTCTGTTTTGCTGTTTTTCCCAGATCGATATTGGCGGAAGTTACCTTATTGAAGGGGATTTTTCCGTCATCGCGGAAGGTGACAACGGCATTTTCAAACGAGCCGGGATCGTTTACCCCTGCAATATTCAGTTTATGGAATCTTTCGCAGGGTTTTTCTGATGAAAAACGGAAATTTTCCTTTTGGAGATTACTTTCGATCTTTGTGAAAGAATTTGGCTTTCTACTTTTGAAGAACATGAAAGAAGCAAGATTGCCGTTGATGAAGAACTGGGCACCATCCTCTTTATTTACCACTGTAAGGGTATATTTTTTATCCGGAAGGGGAGGCCGTTTGCTGTAAGTCTTGGAAAGTTCCTGTCTTTTTTTCCTCTGGAGAAGGGCGATATTTCCTCTTACATAATCCAGAATATTGAGCCCGTGAAAATAATATCCAGCCTCCGGCATTTTATATCTTTCGCCGGAATTACTGTTGACAAGGTAATTGGCATCACCGGGTTTGACAGTGATGGCTTTTTTTGTACCGTCTTTCCAGAAAAAGGTGATTTTTACAGGAGTACTCTTTTTTGCTGTAAAATCCGCATGCAGGATCTGTGTGTCTGCCGGAACCTCCACTTTTGCCGCTAACAAATTGGCCGCAAGCAGAAATAATGATAATGCCGGGATGAGTTTTTTCATCTTCCTCTCCTTGTTGATAAATGGTAATATACTGCTTTTATTGTACTGTATCGGATAAGAGTGTAAACTTACTATAACACGGAAAAAGCCTATTGCAAACAATTTTATTCTTATAAAAGATTTATTTTTACAGTTTTTGGCATTGTTGCGGATTTATGGCAATATTCTGTTAAAATATGGCTGAATATTTATTGTCCCTTTACTGGAAAAAAATCAGTGACAATGTATATTAATAGAGAATACATACACTTATATCAAAGGAGAAAGAACGTGGCCATCGGTATTATATGCGGTTTCATAACCGCCATACTCAATTCAGTAGGGTATCTTTGCAGTGCAAATTTTCTGAAAAGATATAACTCCCCTGTCCGGCTGCTGCTTTTTGCACACCTTGTGATGATGCTCCCCAGTATTCCGGTTTTTCTCTTTCTCTTTCCTTTCAACCAGCTTGCCGAGCCAGCTTTTTTTATCACAAGTTTATTGGCATGGATCGTTGTTTTTATTCTGGGGCAGGGATCGTTTTTCATTGCACTCAAACATTGTGAAGCAAGCAGACTTTCCTCTCTTCTGGGGTTGAAGATCATCGTCCTTACCATTATTTTCATGCTGACAAAACATGAGTATCCGGTAATGGGACAATGGACAGCCGTTTTTATGGCTGCCGCAGCGGCAATGCTCATCAACTGGACGGGCAGTTTCCGTATGAGTTTCAAAGGGTGGTTCTTTACTTTTTCCACACTGGTATTTTATTCCCTGTGCGATATCAATGAAACAAATATCGTGCTTACTATCGTCAACAGCGGCTACAGCGGATTGAAAGGGAGCATTATTTCCGCAAGTGCCATTTATACTGTTCTGGGGCTTGTCTCCCTTCCCGGACTCTTTTTCCTGCGTCCTACAAAAAAGCAATTCCTTTTAAGTGCACCTTATGCTCTTTTATGGCTCTCCTCCCAGGTCTTTCTCATGACCTGTTTTGCCATGGTTCTGCCTGTATTCGGTAATGTGATTCTGGCAAGCAGAGGACTTATTTCTGTTGTGCTGGGGGCGATGCTTTCCCTTGTGGGCTTGCAGAAACTGGATGCTGCCATCAGCAGAAAGCAATGGATTTACCGTGCCATTGCCGCTATTCTGATGATCGGAGCTATTGCCGTATATTCATTTTCCACCAGTGCATAAATACATTTTCTTATGAACGAAAAATATATTGTCTATATCCTTATAAATGTTACCTGTCAGGAAGTATATTTCGGTATGACGCATAAAACTGCCGAAGATATTTTTGTTTCCGTCTTTCCGGAGGAAACAAGTCATTGGGATTTGAAGCATCATCATATTTCCGTTCCTGTCCTTATTTCAAAGGATCTTTCCAGAGAGGACGCTCTCGCTGATTTGAAAGACCTTGAAGAAAAGGCGTTGAAGAATCCCCAGGGAAAGAAAATATTGCATAATTGCCTTTTGAATGAGGTAAATTCAAAAGGCCCCGAAACTCAGAAAAGTTATTGACTTTGTACCGCAATGGGTAGCAACCGAAAATGCTCCTTTCACAGTACTTTGTCACAATTCTTTTCTTTTGTTCCGGATGCCTTTTGAAATTACCTCAAATGGGAGATTTCAAATGGGTGATTTCCTTTTTTTTCCATTTTTCCCATTGTAAAAATTTCCGGCGGTGCTATTGTATAATGCTGTTAAAATTAACATAAAGGAGAGGCGCATGGAAAAGAATTATGATTTCCGTAAACGGTTGGATCTTGTTCATAAAGAAAATATTTACGATCCGGAAATAACTGCGGAAAAAGATGAGTGTATTCTGGATAACTCCTGGGTGATCGTTCAGGAGGGAACTCTTTTCAAAGGGTGCGCCGCACTGGATTTACAGGACTATCTGCGGGTAAGTATGAATATAAGTATTCCTGTTTTCAGCAAAAGGGAAGGGGAGAATAATGTCCTGATCCTTGAAGAAGACTCTTCCGATAAGGGCTTTGATGTCACAATCGGAAAAAATATGGTGAAAATCAAAGGAAATACCAGAAAAGGGGTGCATTATCTGGAAGATGTGATGAATTTGCGTTCTGCGCCATTTCTGAAAGAGGGTTCTTTACGTTCTGATCCCGTTTTCACGCCCCGGATGATCCATTCCGGCTGGGCGCAGGATACTTTTCCCGATTCCCATTTGGACGCAATCTCCCACGCCGGGTTCGATCATATCCTTCTTTTTGTCTCCGGTGTAAATAAGACAACTTACGGCTATCTGGATTTCAATGATCTCATCGACCGGGCGGAACGGTACGGGCTGGGAGTGTATTTTTACAGTTATCTCAATAGTTTCAAGCACCCGGATGATCCGGATGCAGAAGAATTCTTTGATGCCAATTTCGGTTCGGTATTCAAAAATTCCCCCAAAGCAAAAGGGATCATTCTTGTAGGGGAAAGCTGTGCATTTCCTTCCAGGGATCCCAGATGCTCTTCTGTGGGGGCGGACGGCAAAATCATCAGGCCCGGATTTTTCCCTGCTGATGACTATCCCGACTGGCTCAATATGGTGAAAGGGGCGGTAAGAAAATATGCTCCGCAGGCAGATGTGGTTTTCTGGACATACAACTGGGGCAATTCTCCTGTGGAGGAAAGACTTGCATTGCTGCGTAAATTGCCTTCCGATGTATCTGTGGAAGTCACTTTCGAGATGTTTGAGCAGATCCAGTACCCCAATCATACCATGAAAGTACCGGATTACACCATTACTTTCCCCGGCCCCGGCTACTATTTCTGCAGTGAAGCGGAGGAATTGAAGAAATGCAAACTTCCCCTTTATACCATAAGCAATACTGCCGGCTGTACCTGGGATTGCGGCGTCATGCCCTATATGCCTGTTCCCCAGCAGTTTTTCAAAAGATTCAGAAGTATGCTGGACGCCCATGAAAAATGGGGACTGACCGGGATCATGGATGGTCATCATTACGGATGGTTCCCCAATCCTGTTGTGGAATGTGCCAGATGGTGTTTCAATACAAGAAATGTTACCGCGGAAGAAATCCTGGAAAAAATCGCCATCAGAGATTTCGGGAAAGAAGCCGCCCCACTTGTACTTGACGCCTGGCAGCATTGGAGCGATGCCATGGCCTCTTTCACGCCGGGATTTGACGATCAGTGCGGACCTTTGCGTATAGGGCCTTCCTATCCCTTTATTTTCTATCCCGTGCTTTATCCCTTTGCCGAACAGAATATGCACTTTCCTTTCCCCGCACATGCCTACCGTGGGGAGCGCATCCTCAATACTCTTTACAAGGTGGAACAGGTTCCCGGACACACCTTTATCGGAAAAAGATTGCGTGAAGATCTCAAAATCATGCAAAACGCCCTTTCCATCTGGGAACAGGGGGAATTGCTTATGGATGAAGCATTGAAAAAAGTTCCGGAAAAGAAAAAGAAGGATGCTCTTTTGCAGGCAGGGGTGGGAAAATTCTATACGCATACATTGCGTACCATGCTGGGGATCAAAAAATGGTATCTTGCCAACAGAAAGATCGAAGTGACTGAATCTTTTGAGGAAGCAAATCTTCTGCTGGATGAAATGGAAGATATCCTGAAAGCAGAACGGGAAAATGTATTGCAGACCATCCCCCTTGTGGAGAATGACTCCCGGCTGGGGTGGGAACCGACCATGGAATATGCCTGTGATAAAAAATTGCTGGAATGGAAACTGAAAAAACTTGACAATCTTCTCAAATTTACCATTCCCAATTACCGTATGACTGTGAAAAAATATTGAGTCGTATAATAAAGCACTTGCAGATTTATGAGGATTTTTGAAATTTTCTCATAAATAAGCAAACGCTGCCTTGCACAGTGCCGCAAAAAAAGAAGGGGCGCTGCAAAGAAAAATGCAGCTGCCCCACTTTTTTTATACAGCGGAAAAACTTATCCGCCAATCATTTTTGTCCCGAATTTCAAAAGTGTCCCCGCCTGGAATACGATCAAAGTACACACATAGGCAAGGAGGAAATAACCCACTGCGGCATACGCAGATAATTTCCAGGAGTTTGTCTCCTTTTTCATAATGACAAGCGTTGCAAGACAGGGGATGGATAACAATGTGAAAAGCATCATGCAAAAACCTTGCAGCGGCGTATAATTTGCCTGCAAATGTTCCCGCAAAGATAAACTTTCCTCATCTGTTTCTCCCTCTGCATAGAGGATGCCCAACTGGGAGACAAAAACCTCTTTTGCCGCTAATGCTCCAATGGTTGCGGTACACACTTTCCAGTCAAAACCCAGGGGTTGGAAGATTTTTGCCAGAGTTTTTCCCAATCTTCCGGAAATGGTATATTCCATTTTTTCAGCCATTTTTTCATTTTCCAGTTTGGCGATCTTTTTATTGGAAAGCATACTTTTTTCCATGATATTTTTCCATTCCGGAGTAAGAATGAATTTTTTCTCCTCAATAAGGGTAGAAAGTTCTTCCAGATTTTCCGGAGAAAGGCGTTTTGCTTTTTTGACCTCATCTTTAAATTCTTTACTTAAAACAGGAGAGGATTCCAGAAGCAGAAGGTTGGAAGCGGGAAGAAGGGAAGCGTGTTCTATTTTGGCGATCTCTTTCTCATAATCTTTGGAAAATTCCTTTTTCTGCGGGTAAGTATTGCAGATATAAAGGACAACACTTGTTGCCAGAATGACTGTTGCCGCTTTTTGCAGATACATGCGTCCCCTGTCCCACATGTGGAGCATCAGACTTTTCAAGGTGGGCAGTCTGTATGGCGGAAGTTCCATAAGGTAAACTTCCCCGTCCCCTTTGAAGAGCGTGGACTTTAAAAGTCTTGCCCCGGCAAGGGCAAAAAGTACACCGGTAATATAAATGACCCACATGATCGTTGCCTGATATTTCTGTGCAAAAAATGCCGGAATGATAAGGGCATAGACAGGAAGCCGCGCTCCGCAGCTCATAAGGGGAAGTACGAGAATGGTTACATTCCTGTCCCTTTCCGATTCGATCGTCCTTGTTGCCATAATGGCAGGCACCGTACAGCCGAAGCCCAGTACAAGGGGGACAAAGGAACGCCCTTGCAGACCGAATTTCCGCATGATGCCATCCATGATAAAGGCGGCTCTGGACATATATCCGGAATCTTCCAGAATGGCAATGGCAAAGAAAAGAAAAAGAATATTGGGGAGAAAAACGATCACTCCGCCAACGCCGCCAATGACTCCATCGGTAACAAGGGAACGCAATACCGGCAGTTTATCCGGTTCCCACAGATTTTTGACCGTACCGGAAAGAAAGGCAAAAAATTCTTCAATATACCCCATAAGCGGATCGGCAAGGGTGAAGGTAAAGAAGAATGTAAAGTACATAATGGCAAGGAATAAAGGAAGTCCAAGATATTTGTTGGTAAGGACGATATCGATTTTGTCAGAGATCTCTCTGCGTTTTTCCTGTGTAAAAGTAATGGTCTCCCGGCAGGCGCCCGCAAGCATGGCATAACGGCGGTCAGCCATGAAAGTATCTGCATTGATGGCATGTTTGCTCCAGAGATGTTTGATCTCCTTTTCCACAACATCGTTCAGTGAGGCAAACTCCGGCAGTTGCAAGACGCAATTATCCTGTTCCAGAAGTTTAATGGCAAAAAATCTTGCAGGGATATGCTCATACTTTTCAAGGTGCAATTCTCCGATCTTTTCGGCAACGGCATTGATGGCATCATCAATATCCTGACCGTAGGAAAGCATGGGGACTCCATGATTTTCCAGTTCGGTAAGCGTTCTTGCCAGTCTCCGCAGAAGTGGACGGACCCCGTGGGTACGGCTGCCTACTGTTTGCACGATGGGGGAACCGAAATATTTTTCCAGTTTGGAAATATTGAAATCAAACCCTTTTTTCTTGGCATCATCACTCATATTGAAGGCAAGAAGCATGGGAATGTGCAGTTCAGCCAACTGGGTGGTGAGATAAAGACTGCGCTGGGGAATGGTGGAATCAATTACATTGATAATAAGGTCGATCCCTTTGGTGGTCAGTTCATCAAAGGCTACTTCCTCTTCAGGAGAGGAGGAGGAAAGTGAATAGACACCGGGAAGGTCGATAAGTTCTATTTCCATGTCGTTGAGCGTAAAAGAACCGCTTTTGCTTTCCACGGTCACGCCGGGGTAATTTCCCACATGCTGTCTGGCGCCGGTCAGGGCATTGAAAATACTTGTCTTACCGCAGTTGGGATTACCGGTCAGGGCTATTTTAAATTTTTTCTTCATCATAGTTTCTTTTTTTCATTCTTATTATTACAGGATCATGCTAAAAGAATATCTGCTGCATCGTCCCGGTGCAGAGCCATACTTGTTTCCAGAACTTTCACCCGGAGAAGTCCGCCGAAAGGAGCGATGGATTCCACTACAAGTTCCGTTCCCGGTACAAGTCCGATATCCGCAAACTTTTTTCTGCCCCTTGAGCCGGGCAGGATCTTGAGGATCGTACCTGCCGCCCCCACCGGAAGTTCCGCAAGAGTGCCCCATTCCGGATGGAGCTTGTATTCCGGATGTGTTGCCTTTTCCCCGGCACAACAGGAACATTTTGCTTTATTCATATTTTCCCTCCAAACTGTATAAATTATTAGTTGCGTCTAAATTGTGCGGCAGAAAAAAATGCACAGGAAATGGTGATTTTCTTCTGCGGTATATTTAATATACACCGGAGGATCATAAAAATCAATTAGAGAAGCCTAATTTTTTTATTTTTTTTTCTCTTTTTATCTGTTCACTGCATAAAAAATCCCCGGAAGAAACCATTCCTCCGGGGAGAATTTTTTCACAGAAAAAAATTCTTACATCACAAAGCCGCCATCCACATTCATCACCTGACCGGTGATGTAATCAGATTCGCTCTGGCAGAAAAAGAATACGCCATTGGCTACATCTTCAGGTCTGCCGGCACGTTTCAGGGGGATGTACTGCAAAAACGCGTCTTTTGCCGCCTGGGGAAGAGCATCTGTCATGGGAGTGGAGATGTATCCGGGGGCAATGGCATTACAGGTGATGTTACGGGAGGCAAATTCTTTTGCCACAGTTTTAGTAAGGGCGATGACCCCGCCTTTGGAGGCGGAATAGTTTGCCTGACCCACATTCCCGATCCTGCCGACAACGGAAGAAATGTTCACGATTTTGCCGTATCTGGCTTTCATCATTACTTTTGTTGCCGCTTTGGTAAAGTTGAAGACACCTTTCAGGTTGACTGCGATAACTGCATCCCATTCATCTTCACTCATACGCATCATAAGATTATCTTTGGTGATACCGGCATTGTTTACCAGAATATCCAGTCTGCCGTATTTATCCATAACGGCTTTCACCGCTGCTTCCGCATCTTCCATTTTTGCCACATTAGCTTGAAGAGCCATGGCTTCATAGCCTTTGGCACGGAATTCAGCCGCACCCTGTTCTGCAACATCCAGCATAACGTCCACCATGACGATGATCGCTCCTTCGGAAGCAAGTTTTTCACTGATGGCTTTTCCGATACCTCTGGCACCGCCGGTTACAAGGGCAACGCGCCCGTCTACTCTACCCATTTTTTTTCTCCTTGTGTTGGTAAAAAGTTATATTTCTTTCAGAATAGGTATTACCTCAGAATACGATTTTGGCAGGATCGTCAAAATTGCTTACATTGTAAACAGTTTTTGTGCTGTCGATCTTTTTCACAAGTCCGGTAAGGACACTTCCGGGCCCGAACTCGATAAAGGTATCTGCACCAAGAGCGGAAAGGGCATTCACACATTCCACCCAGCGGACACTTCCCGCCACCTGTTTGATCAGATTGCCCTTGACGTCAGAAGCATTTTCCGTAATGCTTCCTGTATAGTTCTGGGCGATGGGATATACTATTGCATTGGCAGGGGCGGCATCCATAAAGGGAATGAGAGCCTGACCTGCTTCCGCCATAAGGGGGGAGTGGTATGCTCCTGCAACGGTAAGCGGCATGACTTTTCTTACTCCGGCAACGCCTTTCAGAGCGGCAGAGGCAGAGGCAACCCCTTCCACAGAGCCGCTGATCACCACCTGGAAAGGACTGTTGTAGTTGGCGACCCCGATACCATTTTCAGCACATATTCTGGCAATTTCCCCTTCGGCACCGGCGCCGGTGGTAATGATGGCTGCCATTGTTCCTTTGGTCGTACGGGTGGCTTCATCCATAAGTTCGGCGCGTTTTGCCACAAGACGCAAGGCATCTTCAAACTGGAAGAACCCGGAACAGCAAAGGGCGGAATATTCCCCCAGACTCAAACCTGCTGTACCCACAGGGACAACTTTGTTGCCGGTCTGTTCGTGGAAAGAGGCAAGACAAGCCATGCTTGTAACAAAGATCGCCACCTGGCAATAACGGCTTTCGGTCAACTTTTCAGCCGGACCATCAAAACAGATCCCGCTTACTTTCCATCCCAGAACTTCATCTGCTTTTTCATAAATACTCCTTCCGGCAGGACTTTTTTCAAAAATGTCCCTGCCCATGCCCACACTCTGGGCACCCTGACCGGAAAAGATAAATGCTGCTTTCATTGTTTTTTCTCCTTTTTTTCTATTGTTTATTGTCTGTGATTATTATTTCTGCTTCCTGACAATGTGGAGGAACGCTGTCTGTTTGTTCTGATTGCTTCTTCCAATGCTTCCAATTCTTTCCGGGATTTTCCCGTCATTCTTTCGGGAAGATGGCCGATTTCATTCCGGAGCGGGTACACCAGGAAACTGCTGCGCATTTCTCTGGGATAACGGTTTTTCAGAAGTGTGACGATCCTTCTTTCGCTTACACTTGCAGCAAATCCTTCCGCTTCATCAAAAGCACAGAGTTTCAGCAGGAACGCCAGAGCGTGCTTTTTCACATTTGCATTGCAGGAGGAAGCATATTTTATGATTTGGATAAGATTGTATCTTCCGAGAGCCTGAACAGAAACTCTGTTGCTGCCAAAGAGTACTGCAAAATTCCCCTCCATAGAGGCAAGAGAGCAACGGCGCTGCCGCCAATAAAGGGGCACGCCGGAATAACGCTTTCCGGTGCTTCCGATAAGAGAATGGAATTGCATTGCCTGATCTTGAAGCCGGGCAAAAACAGCAAGAACTGAATTTGTATCCTTTTGTACTTTTTGACATTCCTGATCGTTCTGCAGTTCCTCCGGGAGCAGGATTTGCATACGTTGGAAACTGTTGTTGTGTATATACCTTCCGTTTTGATATTTGTAGAGTTGCAAAGGATAGGTATTCAGGAACATTACACACGCCACATGCAGCCGGTTGTGACATAATTTCTTGAACTGTTCAAGCCTTTCCTCACCGGAAAGAGCCTGCCAGTTTATCTTGCTTGGAGATGAACCGGAACGGGATACCGTCCGGGGAGGCTGCTGTACTTCCTCCGTCCGGGAAGGCCGTTGTACTTCCACCTTTTTTGGGGTGGGGTGTTCTGTTTTTTCCACATCGTTACAGAACTTTTTGAAAGCCTCCAACCGTGCTGAATAATATTCTGCATCCTTTTGGAACGCCGTTTGCAATTCATTACTTATATCATATTTTCCTTTGTAGAGTTCTACCAGATCTTCCAATGCTTTTTTATATGCGTCCTTATTCTGCTGGAAAGTATGGATATTGAATTTCCACTCTTTCATACATGTCATCGTGTACTTATTGCCAGAACGGTGATAGGTTCTGTAATAGATACGGCATTTTCTGCCGGCATTGAAAAGACTTTCTGAAAGACGGGCAAGTTTTTCCAGAACAGGATTATGGATATCCTGCCGGATAAAACGCTCATAAGCGATATTGCGGTTGTTATGATTCCTTTTCTCTGTTGCAAAGAATGGAACCAGTATAGCATGACCCGTGTAAGGGGATGCAAAAAACTTATTGATTTTTTGCATCGCTTTTTCCAGTTCCTGACGGTTTGCATCAAATACTTCTTTCCTGTAATGATACCTTACTATGCAATATGCGGAAATAAAATTAATAGCTAAACCGCATTTGTTTAACGCTCTGTTATATTCACTGGCAATAGAAAGATATTCTTCCAATGCCGGATCGCCTGCATAGGCACAGAGATTATTGAAGGCAGTTTTTACAGAAGCAAGGATCAACTTTTCCTGTTCAATATTCCCGGCATTCACCATGCGTTCCGTTTCGGCTAAAAGTTGTTTCAATTCCGGTAAGTGCTTCCGGAATTTTTCATACTTGTAAAACAAATACGGCGTGTAGCCCCGGCAGGAGGAACTGTATTGTATACCGATTCTGCCGAGACGCTGATAGAAATCTCTGTACGGTTTATATTTTGTCAGTTGAAAATGTCTGTTCATATACTCAGTTCCCTGTACTTGTGTTTGCTGTGCAGGGGAAACGGTTTTCCGTACAGAAGCCGTTTTTTTCGGAGCAATGGATGTTTGCGCAGAAGCTGATTTCTGCTTCTGTTTTTGAATTGTTTTGGGTGTTTCCGGAACTGTTTGTGCGGGAGTATTTTGGGTAACAGACTGCTGCTGTGTCTTTTCATCCGTTTTTACCGCTGTGGCAGAGTAAATCTTTTCCTGTTGCGTACAGAACGCAAGGAAAGCTGTTTTTATAAGAGAAAAGTATTCTCTTTCCTTATCAAATAATTTTTCCAGATAGATACTGCCCTGTTTCGTTTTTGCAAGGCATCCACTCATATCCTCCAACTGTTGCAATAAAGAATTTTGTTCTTTGCGGAATGAAACCGCATTGAAGCCGGGCATGGAAATATATTTTTTTTCCTCTTTGTCAAATCTGATCCTGTTCTTATTGGTGTTTCTGAAAAAATCCCATGAGGCTTCCCGGTAGGATATCCGCAAAGCGGAAGCTTTTTTCAGATCCTCTTCAATAAGAGAATACTTTTCATCCAGTTTTTTCAGTTCCTCTTTGAAAAATTTTTCCACCTTTAATTTTTTTGCATATTTTTTTGTTTCCTCTCTCAATTCCGGAAATCTCACCAGATTATTGTTCCATGCTTCCTCGGTTGCTTTGATGTGGACCCTTGTGGCATTGATCCCGTCAAGATGGGGGAAACGCACCAGAAGAAAATATCCGGCATAAACTCCACCGGCAAGAATAAGGATCTGCAGAAGAACGATGAAAAACTTTTCTGCAAAACTTTTCTTTTTTTTCTGTT
The DNA here is from genome assembly GCA_017629515.1 of Lentisphaeria bacterium. GTDB lineage: Bacteria > Verrucomicrobiota > Lentisphaeria > Victivallales > UBA1829 > RGIG5327. Next base: position 13,963 of record JAGBXB010000137.1, read on the forward strand.
TTGTTTCTTTTGCTTTTTTCTGTATTTCTTTCTTCGCGGTTCCGGCTTCTTTTTTCTTACTCTTTTCTGTTCTGTTTTCCTCTTGCAGGGGAATGGCAGGGACAACGGGAAGAGCGTTTTTGACTTCATTTTTTTTCAGCGTAAGAACCGGCGGTGCTTTGAAGAAATTTTGCAAAGATTCCACTTTATCCAGATATTCCCCCCAGTCATTTATACGCAATGCCGGATCGGGGGAAACGAGTTTTTCCAGAAAACTTTTAAATTCCGCGGCCATCGCCGGACTTAATGTTGTCATACCGGGAATGAAAGGAATAAATTGCAGGAAAGAACGGTTTGCGGAAATGGCTTCATTTCTTGCTTCCGGGGTAAGTGTCTGCCAGGGAAGTGTGCCGCTGACCATATAAAAAAGAAGTACACCAAAGGTATAAAGATCCGCAGAAACTTTTTCCGCCTTTGTCTGCATACATTCCGGCGCAGAAAAAAGAGCATCGTTTTCTGTCACATTTCTGTATTCTTCCACCTGATCCCAGAAATTCAGAAGGAAAGTATCTCCGTCAGTGGAAATAATAATGTTTTCCGCAGTCAGGCGTCCGTGGCAGAATTGCTGTTTGTTCCATATATACTGCAAGGCTTCCGCCGGTGCTTGAAGAGTTTTAAGGGCTTCTTCCGGGGTGAAACGCCTGCCTTCCTGTATGAGGGCGGCAAGAGTTTTTCCCTGGATACAGGGAGTGATGGTGTAATAAAATTGATTTTCTTTACCGGCATTGAGTACGGAAACGATCCCGGAATGCAGATATTTGACAGATTTTCTTGCACTTTCCTGAAATTTTCCAAGTATATTTGCTCCGGCAGGAATGGATGTATCCAGAACTTTCAAAACCACCTGTCTTTTTACTGCGGTCTGTTCTGCAAGGTAAAAGGAAATGGCACCTTTTGCGGAAAGATGTTTTATAACGGTACATCCACCCAGCGTTTCCCCATGGGCAAAAAGTCTCCTCATGGAAGAAATATTGCCGCATACAGAACAACTTTCCGGAGGATTATCATCCGGAAGTTGGATCACTGTATTGCATTCAGCGCAGAAAAAATCAGGCATATATCATACTCTCTGCCGGTTTCGTACTGTGAAAAATCAGAGAATGCCTTTTGTGGAGGGGATCCCGCTTTCTCTGGGATCGGATTCCACCGCAGTTCGCACTGCATGGGCAAAACCTTTGAAGACTGCCTCAAAAACATGATGCACTTCCCCACCTGCCATAAGTTTGACATGCAGATTCAAACCTGCGGAAACGCACAAGGCTCTGAAAAATTCCTGAAAAAGTGCTGTATCCAGATCTTTGATATATTGTGCAGGGCTGGGTACTTCCCAGGCAAGGAAAGGTCTTCCGGAAAAGTCCAGCGCAAGCATCACAAGAGTTTCATCCATGGGCAGGAGAAAACTTCCGTAACGGTTGATCCCCCTTTTGTCCCCCAGAGCCTGTGCCAGACACTGCCCCATAACGATCCCCAGATCTTCCATGGTGTGATGGGCATCCACTTGCAGATCCCCGTCACATTTTACGGTAAGATCGATTTTGCTGTGCTTGGAAAAAAGTGTAAGCATGTGATCCATGAATCCGATCCCGGTGGCAATGGAACTTTTGCCGGTTCCGTCAAGATCCAGTGTTACATTGATCCGGGTTTCCCCGGTGATCCGTTCTATTGTGGAACTTCTCATAAGAAATATCCTTTCCTCTTCAATCTTTTATAATATTATAAGATAAGAATATATATCATTTTTCCTGAAATGTCAAGTTTACGGCAGGAATAATCATAAAAAAAACTTCTTTATTGTGGAATTTTAGTGAAAATGGAGTATATTACATCAAAAAGTTGCCTGTTTAACATAAAATCCTGTTTAACAGAAAATCGGGAATAATGCCGAAGGAAAGAAAATATGAAAAAAAATCATGTTGAAGAAAAAGAGGATCTTAAAAAAAACCGCCCTGTAAAAACCATTGTTCGCCTTGTACTTTTTGCGTTTCTCGGATTGTTTCTTATGGGATCAGAGGGGACAGGATGTCAGTTCCTGGATGATCCGGAAGCGTTCCTGGACGGTGAATCCAGTATCGAACCCAAATATGTGCTTTCTGTGCATGAGATCGTGAAATATCCCAGAGGGAGCGATTTTGAAAGGGAAGTGGATTCCTTTTTCGGGAAAAAGATTTGTGTAAACAGCAATTATTTCCTCCACTCCAAAGATATTTCCGAAATTGAAGCGGTGAAAAGACTGGATAACCCGGATTTTTACAATTTGCGCCTTACCCTTTCTCCCAGAGGGGTGAAGATGTGGAGTGCTTTTGCCGTCCTCACAAGGGTTGACCGTAAGGAACTTGCGCTTCTCATCGACGGGATCTATTACCGCTCTTTTTCTCCGGCTGTTCTGCTTGATCCGGAAGCCAATGTGGTCACTCTGGAAGGGCCTTTCGATCCGGCGACTGCTTCCGGACTTTTGAAGCACGCAAAAACAAATTACCGGAAATGGAACGATAAGTGAGACAAATACTTCTCTTTCTTCTGCTTTTCTGCCTTGAAAAAAGAAAAATAAGATGTATATTTCAGAATAAAGAAACAACTTCATAATAATCACAGGAGAATAAAAATGAAGATCTTTTCTTGTTTCGTTGCTGCCGCAGCAATGCTGTTTTGTGCCGGTTGTGCATTCAGTGAATTCAAAACTACCGCCGAAGCTGCAAAGGATCCCCGTGTGACCATGGTGGAAAGCAAGGGCTTTTCCCTGAAACTTCTGCGGACTGTTACAAAGATTGATGATGACGGCTGCCTCAATGCGGATGTTACTTTTGAATTGAGCGGTGCTCCTTTCTTCACCTGGACTTCCTGCGGTACTCCCATGCAGTATCTTCTCTACCGTTTTGATTGGGTGGATGCAAAAGGCAAGGTCTTGAAAGGAACGGTCAAACGCGTTCAGATCCTCCCCGGAACGATCCTTACTGTCGGCGGGATCGCCCCCTCTGAAAAGTATAAAAACTTCAAATTTGAAATCAATTTCTGCGATAAACCCTGTAAAGGAAAGGCGCCGGTTTGTTGTGAGAAAAAAACTGCCCCTGTGAAAAAAGCAGCGGCTAAACCTGTTACGGTAAAGAAAGCTCCTGCGAAAAAGGCAGCCTCCAAGCCTGCCTCCGCCAAAGCTACTCCTGCAAAAGCTGTCCCTGCGAAAAAAGCGGCGGCCAAACCTGTTGCAGTAAAGAAAGCTCCTGCGAAAAAGGCAGCCTCCAAGCCTGCCTCCGCCAAAGCTACTCCTGCAAAAGCAGTCCCTGCGAAAAAAGCAGCCGCCAAACCTGTTGCAGTAAAGAAAGCTCCTGCGAAAAAGGCAGCCTCGAAACCTGCCCCTGCCAAAGCAACTCCTGCGAAAAAAGCGGCGGCCAAACCTGTTGCAGTAAAGAAAGCATCTGCGAAAAAGGCAGCCTCGAAACCTGCTCCCGCCAAAGCAACTCCTGCAAAAGCTGCCCCTGCCAAAGCAGAAGTAAAGAAAACTCCCGCCGCCAAAGTTCCTGCTGCAACAGCGGCTTCTGCTGTAAAAGCAAACGGGAAATTGGCAGAAAGTCTCCAGTGAGAGTTCTTGTAAAAGAAAAAAGCAAAAAGTAAAAATATACAAAAACACTCCTACGGGAAAGAAGATCCCATGGAGGAACAGGCATCAAAGAAAGGAAACAGTATGCTGAAACTTGATTTTGAAAAATGCGGCGGACTCATTCCCGCTATTGCCCAGGACTACAAGACCAATGAAGTGCTTATGGTAGCATACATTAATGAAGAATCCTGGAATGAAACTTTGAAAACCGGTCGTGCCACCTACTGGTCACGCAGCCGCCAGAAACTCTGGAAAAAAGGGGAAGAATCCGGTAATGTGCAGGAAGTCAAAGAGATCCTCGTGGATTGCGATGAAGATACTGTTATCTTCAAAGTAAACCAGATCGGCGGAGCCGCCTGCCATGAAGGTTATGCCTCCTGCTTCTTCCGCAGACTGGAAAAAGACGGGGAACTTACTGTTGTAGGTGAACGCATTTTCGATCCCTCCAAAGTTTACAAAAAATAAGAGTTCTTACAGGAAAATTTGTAATGAGTGATGTGCTTGCTCCTTTCAGAAACTTTCTTCCGGAGGAAGTATTCAAAGAAACTTCATGGGATAAATGTACTTCTCTGGGAGCCGGCTCGTCTTCTGTTACATTGCTTGAACCCCCCGACAGAGAAACACTGACGCAATGTGTGCTTCTTGCAAGAAAGACCAATAAAAAAGTCTTTATTCTCGGCGGGGGATTCAATATCGCAGGGGGGGATTCTCTTCCGGAAGAGACCATCTTCCTGCGATTGCCGAAAAATAAAAATTTTGCAGATATTGCCATTCTTTCACAGGATGATTCTTACTGCCGGATCCGTTGCGGTTCAGCGGTTTCTTTGCGTCAGCTTCTTTTATTTGCTCTCGAAAAAGGCTATGGCGGAGCCTCCGGACTTTCCGGTATTCCCGGAACTGTGGGCGGCGCGATCGCCATGAATGCCGGTGCAAATGATGTTTGCATTTCCCAATATCTCCTTTCTGTAACGGTTCTTCCTTTGGGGCCCGGCGGGGAGGAAACTATTCTTTCCCGTGAGGAGATCTCCTTTGCCTACCGCTCCGCACCGGATATCCGGGATAATATGGTGGTTTTAGAGGCACTTTTCCAGTTCCCGAAAGTGGATAAGGAAAGGGAAGAATTTTTATTCCATCAGGAATCGTTGCGCAGAAAAGAAGCTCCCGGCGGCAGAAGTGCCGGAAGTGTATTCCGCAATCCCCGAAAAGGGCCGCCCGCCGGAAAATTACTGGATGAATGTAATTGCAAAGGCTGGGAGGAGGGGGCATTTGAGGTAAGTAATATCCATGCCAACTGGATCGTACGGAAAAAAGACTATACCGGACCGGCTTTGGAAAAAGATTTGCGTAAACTTGTCAACCGCTTGCAGAATATTGCCGCAGACAGATTTGATACGGCTCTTGTTCCGGAGATCCGTTTCATCAATTCTGTAAGTATGGATAAAGAAGCCAATAAAAGAGTGAAAGTACTGGTTTTGAAGGGGGGGACAAGCAGTGAAAGAGATGTTTCCCTACAATCCGGTGCCGCTGTGGCGGAAGCCTTGCGTGAGGCTTCTTACGATGTGCGGGAATATGATATAAAAGAATTTGTCCTTACCGAAGAAATGACCTCCTGGGCGGATGTGGTCTTTCCTGTTCTTCACGGCGGGGAGGGGGAAGATGGCAGTATCCAGAAGATGCTGGAAGATGCCGGGATCCGCTTTACTGCTTCGGGGTCAACTGCCTGCCGGAAAATCATGGATAAGGTGGTTTCCAAAAAGATCATGGATAAAGCCGGTATAGCCAATGCAAAAAGTATTGTGCTTACGGATGAAAATGCGCCGTTCCCCGGGGAATTGAAATTGCCCTTTGTGGTGAAACCGGCATCGGAAGGTTCTACTTTCGGTATCGCTGTGGTGCATGATGAAAGTGAATGGAAAGACGCCCTGTCTCTTGTGTTCCGGTACGGGAAAGTCGCCCTTGTGGAAGAATTTTTCAAAGGGGTGGAAACTACTGTCGGTGTGCTTGACGGGCTTGCCCTTCCCGTTATCGAGATTCGTTTTGAAAGCGAGATCTATGATTATGACGCAAAATATGAGCATAAATTCAATGATACCCAATATCTGTGTCCTCCCCGGGGCATTCCGGAAGATTTGCAGAAAAAATTACAGGATGCAGCATTGAATTTCTACCGGGCTTCCGGCGCAAGGGATATATTGCGGGTGGATATTATCGCCAATACACAAAGCGGGGAATTCTGTGTTCTTGAAGGCAATACCATTCCCGGCTGTACCGCCAATTCTCTTGTACCTAAAGCTGCAAGAGCTGCCGGAATAAGTTTTCCGGAATTGTGTTCCCGTCTGGTCAGAGCGGCTTTGAGCCGTTGAGAAGCAGAAAACGAGGTAAGAATGTTTTGCCCCCCATTGGATGCGGATCATATTTCCCATGCAGCAAGGCTTGCTGTCAAATTGAAAAATAAAGCACTTGCCCCTTTGCGTAACGGTGATTTCCGTGTCTATGAAGATTCTGTGGAAAAACTTTCCGCTTCCGGCAGAGCAGGGGATATTGCCATCCTCTTTGATAAAAAACAGAAATTTGCCGGGGCTGGTCTGTATGATCCCTTTTCCCCGGTACGGGTGAAAGTATTGAGTAATTCTTCCTCCCTGCCGAAAATCGGTCAGGATTTATTGACCTGCCTTGCCAAAGAAGCCCTTGCCCGCAGGGAGGAGGGGTTTGCAAAGACCGCTTCCACGGATGCTTTCCGCCTTGTGAACGGGGAATCGGATGGTTTCCCCGGACTTGTGGCGGATAAGTACAGTTCCGCACTTGTTTTGAAGTTATACAGTGCCGCATGGCTGCCCCATGCAGGCAACATTGCCGCAATATTTTTCCAGTTGCTCCCCCAGTTGGATAAACTTGTCATCCGCCTTTCCAGAGAATTGGCAAAACTGCCGGAAACGGAATTATATACCCTTTCCGACGGGAAATTATTTACTCTGGAAAGTATGGAAAAAAATCGAGAATGGGATGGGAAGATCCTCTTCCGGGAAAACGGACTTCTTTTTGAAGCAGATCTGGTACGGGGGCAGAAAACCGGCTTTTTCCTGGATCAGCGGGATAACCGTAAAGAAGTCGGGCGTCTGGCAAAAAATGCGGATGTCCTGAATGTGTTTTCCTATTCCGGCGGTTTTTCCCTCTATGCGGCAAAGGGCGGAGCGAAAAGTGTTACAGATGTGGATTTCAGTAAATATGCCATTGAGGAAAGCAACCGGAATTTTCAGCGCAATATGGATTGTTCCGGCGTGAAAAATTGTGTGCATACCGGGATCGTGGGGGATGCTTTTGAGGTGATGAGTTCCCTTGCGAACCAGAGAAAGAAATTTGATATCGTTATTATTGATCCTCCCTCCTTTGCAAAAGCTGCAAGTGAGGTGAATAATGCATTGAGATCCTATACCCGTCTTGCCCGTCTGGGCTGTTCCCTTGTGCGTAACGGCGGCGTGCTTGTGTTTGCCTCCTGTTCCAGCAGAGTGGGGAAAAGTGAATTGTTTCCTGCGGTAAATTCCGCTATTGCCGAAAGCGGATATAAAGAAGAGATTTTCAATGTAACGGAACACGCCTTTGACCATCCGGCAAAGTTCCCCGAATCCAAATACTTGAAATGCCAGTATGCAAGGATCTTTCGTTGATCGTTTGCTGATAAGATGAAAAACGGCACAGTTTCTTTGTTGAAAACTGTGCCGTTGCTGTCTGTATCTTTTGAGATTCTGTAAATTATTCTTCCATTACATATCTTTCAAAAATTTCAGCAAAAGCTTCTATGGAATCCAGATCCGCAAATTCATTTGCAGAGTGTGCACCGCCGTTAATGATCCCCATGATGGCAATGGGTACATTCAATACTTTCAGATGCCGTGCGTCAGTTGCCCCATTCATTTTGACAAAGGAGCAGGGTTTGTTGCGAACTTCGGCAGTAAGTTTTTGCAGACGCTGGAGAATGGGATCATTGCTGTCGGAAATAACAGGGGGACACTCTTCTACAAGTTGTACTTCCAAACCGGTGGCACGGACTTTTTCCATAATTTTCCAGCGGTTTTCATCGGCAGTATAACGGATATTGATGACCATGGAGGCGGTTTCCGGAATCTGATTGTGAACCATTCCGGCATTGATCTTTGTAAGCGCAAGAGAGTCTTTCCACTGATTTTCGGCAGTGGGGTGATCCCAGTTTTCTTTCAGAGAATTGTAAGCGGAAAAAAGTTTTTCAATGGGATTATCATACGCCCAGGGGGTGGAAGCGTGTCCGCCTTTACCTTTGGCAGTAAGACAAAGTGAGATCATTCCTTTTTCCGCAGAAACGATATTCTCCCCGCCGCCGTCAACTACGATAATGGCTTTTTTCCCTTTGTAACCCCTTGTGACCATTTCCGCAGTGGTAAGTCCGCCGATCTCTTCATCTGCAGTAAAGATCACACCGGCAGAAACCTGTTTTTTGGCTACATTCGTAAGGAACTGGACGAGGGTAACGGCATTGCCCAGATCATCTCCGGGACCTCTGCCATACATGATGCTTCCTTCCATCCGGGGAGTGAATTGTTCTTCATTTACCGGTGGAACAACATCGATATGGGCATTGAAAAGATAGTCCGGCTCTTTCGTTTCCCTTGTGGCGGCATAAAGGACTTTCCGTTCATTGATCATTTCTGTTACATTATATATGCCTTTTGCATCAAGAAAGGCTTTAAGCACATCATGCGCGCTATTGACGGAGGCAATGTCATTGGAAACCGGGCGGCATTTCACGAGAGTGGTGAGCAGATCAAAAATTTCTTTTTTTACCATTGGCGTTTTCCTTTCCTTTAGATGGTTTTCTGCTGAAAATTTTACGCACACGGAAAAGTTTTCCGATGTGGATATTGTAGCACGGAAAAACGCTTTGTCAATGTGTATTCCTTAATAAAGATGAAAAAAAGAGATTTTTTTATGTTTTTTGGGGTAGTTATCCCATAAAAAATAAATTTATTAAAATGAAAATTGTTTATTTACAGTTCTTCTGTTGTGTAAATAAAACGGAAATCCCAGGCGGAGCGATGAGATTTTTTTCATTCCCTGTTCGATATTTTTTTACAAGGAACTCAAACACCGAATCTGACGATTGCATTTTTTAAAAATCGGAAAGTCTTCTGTTCCAATGTTGGGGAAATGGTTCTTTGTAAAATTACAGGGATAGCAGTGTACGGAAATATAAAACCGGAAAAAAAGTCTTTCTTTTCCGAAATTCAGAGATTTCTTTGAAGAAAGAAAAAAATGAACTTGAAAAAGTTTTTGAATACAGTTATATTATACCTTATGGTCTGCCCGAGTAGCTCAGGGGATAGAGCAGCAGTTTCCTAAACTGTTGGTCGCAGGTTCGATTCCTGTCTCGGGTACCATTTTTCTGTATTTTTGCCGGAAGATTTCACCACTTCCGGCTTTTTTATTTCTTTTGTTTCTGCTTTATATTTAACTGTTTATGTAATATTTTCAAAAACGGAGAATTTATCTTTTCTCTGTTTTTGCTCATAAAAATGCCCCTCTTTGCGCCGGATTCTCCGTTTGCCCTGTGTAGCGTACACGGGAATTTCATTATTTATAACTCATTGGAGAATAATATTTTACAAAAACACACCACCTTTGGAGTTTTGATTCTCCAATATATGGTCGCCATATATCGTTAAATCAAAACCCGTACACGACGGCATTATTGTTTATAATAAAGCATTTATGACAAAAAAGATGGTTCGGATTTAAGCATATTAGGGGACCCCTCATTCGCGAATTCGTGTGTCACGCTTTTGGTGACACGGAAAAGCGAAAAATCAGCTGTCGAAATGAGTCTTTATACTGGTGATGAAAATGTGGGTGGGATTATTGAGTTTTCCTGCAAAGTTAAAAAATATCAGAAACAGGAGAACAATCGTTATGGCAGATAGTAGCAAAATAAGATGATCATATTTGCCATTTGAATTTTCGTGCAATCGCACATGCCACTGCATCCATATCCGGTCCGGCAGATGCCTGTAACAGGGCGCTGTATGCAGGATAATCATAGATACCTCTGCATATGCGCCTGAAACTTCCGGAATCGTGAAGTCTGTGTTCTTTGGCAAGTTCGGCGTCTTCGTCAGCCTTCTGTTTTGCCAACGCCTCGTGGAGAGACCGTTCCTTATGTTTCCGGTTTGGGGCTGAACTGCGGGTATGATACGGTAAAAAGTAAAAATGCTCTGTCTTGCCGATGCCATTGTGGCACAGTCCGGCAGTATCGCGACTTTCGGTAAACTTTTTGATGCCCTTGCCCGGAAGAAACCAGGTGCAGTAAGTTGTCCCATTGGTGTACTGAATATTGACGGCTTTTTTGATCCATTGTTTGAACTTCTGAAAAAGAGTATGGAAGCAGATTTTACTTTACAAAGGCCATTTGCCATGCAGCAAAGCGGAAGGACTCCCGGAGAACTTTTTGAAAAGATGAACAAAAAAGATTGAGGATAAAAGACAAATAGAAATAACAATAATCTTTTTTTGATTTCCCCACAGATTTCTGTTTCATTGCGGTGTGTTTTTCTTTATTTGGTTTTTACCTGAATTTTTTATGACGGATCATATTTCCGTAAGAAAGAATTTTGCTGTAAATGGTATCCTTCTGAATTTCTACCAATTGGTTTTGCGCTTTCCTGTTTTTTTATTTTTCTGCTTTTGTTTATGTTTGAAAATAAGCTGTTTATGTGGTATATATAAAATAGAAAAGGGAAAAGCATAAACAATTTGTTTTCAGGAAAGATTTATACGGAGGAAACTTCTTGGCTGCATTGTGCCGGTAATTTCCCTGAATCGGTATGGTTGCGGAAATGGTGTATAATTGGCAAGGACAAGACTTTTTGCTCCTGACGGATTTTTCCATACACAGTGCAATATCACCGGATAATCTTTTCTGCAAATTGTCTGCAGATCCTGTTTTCTTGTAAATACTCCTCTCACAAGAAATTCCACATCTGTTTTTTTACATTCAAGGACCCCGGGATCCTCCATTTGACCGGAATAAAGAATATCTTTGTTTTTATTATAAAATTCCGCACTTTTACAGATGAAATCACAAATATCTTTATATTTATTTTCTTTCAGGTGTTTCATCTGCACATTACAGACCATCATCTGCATCCCCCATATAATATTTCTGGCGATCTCTATAAAAAATTGGCAGGGGTAAAGTTTGTTCCAATCCTCTTCCTCTTCTGCCGGGAACCTGTCTCCGGCAGGCCATAATTCGTCCCATGGCGGGATCCCGTCCGGCAGAGCATAACTGCCGTAAAAAACACTGTATGTATGATAGACGGCTGCAAAAACAGGTACGTATTCATGGGGATCTCCCATGTGTTCACCGCTTACTGCCGGCAGTACAAGCATGGAATCAAAAAGATCAAGATAATTTTCGGAACACTCTTCCGTGGATAATATAAGGAAAGGGTACTTTTTCCTGATCTTTTGGAGCATTTTCCTGTAACCGGTGATACTGTAAGTGCCGCCGCCGGGTATATGTTTATGGTTTTTACTGTAACAATTTGTCCCTGTGGAACAGCCGATCATATCCAGATAGATCCCGCTGATTCCGGATTCTGCTGCTTTTTTTATCTGATCGAGGATCTTGTCGCGGAATACCGTGGAGGTGCCGCAAATACAGCCCAGCGGATGATTGTTGTAACGATTGAATATCTTGGAAAATTCTTTATTGCTGCGGGTTATTTCGATCTCATTTCTGCCGCCCCGGGCAGCATAGGAAGCCCCTTTCATATCCCAGCACCTTGCATTGAGATAAATTTGGGTATAAAGTGCTTTTTCTTTCAGCATCTTTACCGTATTTGTGAATTTTTCCACGCCTTCTCTTGGCGGCCAGAAGTCCGGGTTTTCTGTATCGTAAGCATTATGATGCCACCAATACCAGTGCAGACCAACGGGCAGATGCAGTTTTTCCATCATTTTTTCTGCCGGAGGGATCACATAATGGGTCGCCCCCCGGTTCCACAGCCACAAGGCAATATCTTTCAAAGGATCTTTCTTTTTACCGGAATGATTTTTCGCCCACTTCTGTTTCAATGCCCATTTTCTGTAAATACGGGTACTTTCAAACCAATCGCCTTCAAAGTTCCCCATTGAACAAAAATAGGGTTGAGTGTATTCTTTCTGATCCATCAAAGGCAGATAATGAATATGCACAAAATGGAGAAGATCCTCTTCAAAGTACCAGCGGTACTCTTTATTATGGAAAGAACGGTCTCTGCAATCAAAATAAAGGCTGTTTTTTCCGCATAACAAGGCTGTATAACGGAAAGATTGATACAGCCCGCAGCGTATATAGTTCTTTACATCCTTTTTTTCCGGCAATGCGGGAAGCCGGGTGAGACAGCCCATACTTTCCGGAGTAAGGAGAGCACCCTCTGCAAAGGAACGGATTTTTACAAAAGGAAACCGGATCTCTTCCACACAAAGTTTTTCCGGATGGGGATTATGAAACGACAAACGTCCCTGCAAAAGACCATCCTTTTTCCTGAATTTTGTTTCGACAGTCAAGCCATCCTGATTTTTCCATATTCCGCCATTTTTTGTTTGTGTGAAAAAAGGCATGTCCGAATCAGAAATCGTGGCCACTTCACCCGTACTGCCTGTGATCCCGAGCTGCCAGGATATTTCGGCAGTTTTCAAAAGGACTTTTCTCTGTTCAAATTTCATTTTTATTTTTCTGTCTTTTGGTTTGCCGCAAAATATTTATTTACGCTGCAATTTATACTCTTTTGGTCCGATCCCTTCCAGATCTTTTTCCCCCATATTTGCCGTAACGATACTGCCATCAGCAAATGTCGTAGATAAGAGACCGTTTCCATGATCCGTAAAGGAACACATCTCCAATGGATGCAGATGACGCATAAGGCGGGATATTTTGAGAGAATCCTCACTGAAATTATCCGGAAGCAATCCGTAAAGTGCTGCATAGTTATAATACTCTTTTCCATAATATCCGCTGATCCCCTGACCGGTAAAGTTATAGATACTGTCATGGTAAATCAACTGGAAAAAGGGAACCGGTCTGCTGTTCCAGATCTCCGGAGGTTTGATCGCCTGAAATGCTCCGATATCCACATAGGGGACGGCAAAATCCACAGGGGCTCCTTCCGTTGCTACTGCTCCGAAATGTTTTTTTGCCTCCCGGAATACCGCTATGCGCATGGCGGCATCCTCTCTTTGAGAATGGGGGTGAGCCTTATGAAAACAATCCAGACGGGGAAGACAGCCGAATACATCAATATATATAGCTCCTCTTCCGGAAAGTTCTGCGATTTTTCCAAGATCTCTTTTTGCATACTCAAAAGCATTTTTTCTGCACATATACCAGGATCTGCCGCCCCGCCAGATCTGACCGCGCACTCTGCCACCGCATTCATCATGGACAAGTTTTTCCGGATCGAATTCCGGTGAATTGGCATATACATCATTATAATTGTCATGCACAGAGCAAATATAATCTTTTGAAAGACTTTTTGCAAATTTTGCCGCATCCATAAATTCCTGATTGCTTCCCCGCAATGGATTTACCGGCAGTCTTGTGGGATACCCGCTGTCAAAGCCCATAAAGTTCCAGCCTGTATTCCATACACAGACTCTATCAAACCCTTTTTCTCTGGCACTTGTAAAAATTTCTTTTGCTGTCCAGTTGGCTACTTTTCCTTCACTTTCCGCCGCAGCTTTATCAAGAACATACAATCCATACTCTTTTTCCACTCCGCATGGAAGTGTATCTCCGTAATAGACATTATGCTTCCATATTACACTTCCCGCCAAAGCTCCCACTTCCGGATCGGCACTTATTTTATCCTGTAACGATATGAACCGGTTCTCTTTTATCACCTGTTTACGATACCATTTTGCAAGAGTATTGATACGATCTTCCGGAGGGAAAAACTGCATCAATACTTTTCTGGTATAATTGCTCCGGTCCTTCCGGAAATCCTGCCGGAAAAAACAACACCCTCTGGTATTGCGGTTATTGACGGAAAGAATCATGGTACGGTCATGCAGGGCATCTGTATATAATGCCATTCCCCCTTTATCTGTAAAGGATGCTGCAACAGCAAGAATGGGGTCAAGTTCATAATACCCCCAGTCTTCAGAGGGAAACGAAAATTCAGATCCGAAACAACCCCAGCAGCTTATAAATTTACTTTTTTCTCCTGTCTCCCATAACAACGCTTCATGGGGAAAGGATATATTGATGACCTCCTCATCCATTCCCTGTGGTGCTTCCGTAGTAAAAATGACCTGATCCTTTTCATCAGAAGACAAGGCAATACGCAAGACCAGGGAGAGGGGAGGGGGCGTTTCCGGGCGGCTGTAACTGTGTCCCGGAAAACGGGCAGGAAAAGATATTTCTGAAAATTGCAGAACAAGTTCATCATTTTCCCGGAATATCCTCTTCTTACTGTTCTGCATAAGCCGGGTGAAAACATTTCTGCCGTAACCGAAGCGGATAAAATTTGTGGAAGAAAATGTTCCATAAGGGTTTTTGATTTCCAGCAGCGATCCATCCGCAGCCAAACGGACAAATGTACTGCCATTATCCAGAGTCAAACTGTTCATAGAAAATACCTTTATTTTACAACAAAATCAAGATAGGACAAGTGGAAATCCGTACCGAGACAAAGAGCTTTTCTTTCCGGATCCCTGTCCCTGTTCATGTCTCCAGTAAGTTTGGGTGCCCAGCCGATATTGATTTTCCATTTGTTTCCGGAAAGGTTTTTGCCATTGAGTTTGCTCACCGGGATCGCTATTTCAAAGATCACCCGGTCATCAAGAACTTTTGTTTTTACAAGAGTTCCGGCAGATATTTGTTTGCCGACCGTTCCGCTGTTTCTTGTATATTCCAGACAGACACCGGCAGGATTGATGGTGAACTGATAATAGAAATCTCTTCCGTTGGGTTCTTTGATGAAAAGATCCAGATACGCATCCTGATAGATCTTCATGGAAGGGGTTTTTGTGTACGCAGAAAGTTGTTTGCTTTCCGGATCTTTTGCTTCCACTCCGAAATAGAGATATTTTTCATTGCAGAGATATTTTGCTTTTACCTGAAAGGCTGCTTTCTGTTTTTTGCCTGTATCACGTATAAGGAATCCGGTGAGCATCGGAGCATTTTTCCAGGTACTTTCCGTAAGTGCTCCATCAATTTTCAAAGAAGAGGATATTTTGGGAAGAGTAAGGGCAGGTTTGGCATTTTTCTTATGCCACTTATACATCTTGAGAAGACTTTCATTGTAATAGTCTCTTTCCTGTTCAGTCCTGCGCAAGTGCAACGGAGAATCCTTTACCGCTTTTTCCGCTTCATCGAAAAGTTTTTCTATTTTCTCAACAGCACCGGGGCGGCTCATCATTTCCCCCAGTGCCTGGGGAGGTACTCCGGAAAACATGTGAGGACCTTTTTCAAAGAGATCAAAAAGAATCAGACGGATCTCTTTGAGTTGTTTCCATGCCCTGCCGTAATATTTGCTTCCCATATCTTCAAAGAAGGTATCAAAATCGGTTTCGGGGGACCATAAATATTGTGCCAGTACATAGTTCTGCTGCCACATGGAGAGTGCCATATCCGTATTTCTGCGGTTTTTGGTAAACAGTTTGCCCGGATACCTGATCTCATAAGGAGCCATAAACTGGCTGACTCCTTTTACTTTCAATTCGTGATATTTACGCAAGGTCCTTGCTGTCATCCTTTCCATAGGCATATAAACTACCGCCCGGCAGTCGGGGATCCTGCATGTATCTCCTCCGGAGCAGCTCTGGGGCAGGCAGGAAGTTACTTCGTTGAACAGCATACTGATCCCCTTTTTCTGCCACGCTTTGATGATCCGCAGAAAATCAACGTTCAAGGCACAGGAAGGGTCATCCAGGGCATGGGCGTGACAATGGCTGAACGCATGATAGTAGATACGGATATCTTTGGATATTTGCAAATCGCCTTTGGGGGGCTGTACATAATTATGATATCCCCAGGCATAAAGTTCACCGGGTACCCGTTCCTTTTTCAAACGATCTCTGACTTTTTGCACAAACCGGAAAAATTGTGTGCTTGTAAGATTCTCTTTTTTCTCCTCTTCCGGGATCCCTTTCATACAGTCGTTACATTCACAGAACTGGGGGGTATCATCTGAACCGATGGTATGGACACCTCCCCGGGGCGTCGTCATAAGAATTTGCTTGATGCCCTGATAGATCCTTTCAAATACTGCCGGATTGGAAAGACAGGGCTGCACCCCCCAGTATTTCAGAATTCTTTTGCCCTGTACCATGCCGAAATATTCCGGATGCTTTTTAAATAATTCTGCACGTTCTACCCGTTTGCACATACGATCGGATAATTCATGTCCTCCGTAAGCATTCAGAAGATGGGGGCGGCGCATCGTTTCTTTATTGATGAATTTATTGCTTGTAAAGTATATCCATTTGGGACAGGCAAGCTGTAAGCCGTTGCGGACATGCCATTTTGCCTGATTGTTCGTATAGGAACGGTTCAGATCGCCGCCGGGCCAGCGTGTGGCAAAACCAGGGCTGCTGTATTCTTCTGTAAAGGGAAGGGTCAAATCTGTATAGGAGGGGGTATGTTCTCCATCCGGTCCCGGGTGGAACCATCTGTAACCGATATGTTTACGCAACAAGCCATAAACTCCGTACAACACCCCGGATGGATCTTTTCCCAGTATATAGATCCCATCCGGAGCAATTTTCAAAGCATACCCTTCTCTCTTGAGTCTTTTCAATTTTTCCGCGGAAAACTTTGCCGCAAGTTTTTTATTGTCTATGGTATCCAAATAGATATTGCATTTGCCTTTCATCGGGGAAAAGGCGCACAATGCCGTACTGCCGGGGACTGCTTTTGCAAGAAAATGACTTAATTCTTCCAGTGCTTCGGATTCAATAAGTTCCATTCTTTCCGGAATGACTATATTGCACAACAGCGTGCCTTTAGCTGCCAGAAGCAATCCTTCCTGTTTTGTTTTACTTTCGCAATTTTTCTCTTTTGAAAGGGTTTCCGGGGAAGAGGTACAGGAAACAAGCAGAAATGAGGAAAGAAAAAGTAATAAAAAGATAAAAATGTTTTTGGGGAAACTGTTTTTCATAGGGAAATCACCTCTTATTAAAATCATTATTTTTTAAGTTGTCCGGAATTTTCACCAATATATTCAACTTTTACATCATCTAGAAAACACTCTCCGCCAAACATATCAATACGCAAGGTGGGATTTTTTTCGGGGAATGTATGACTATATACGGCTTCGATTTTCTGCCATTCCGGGGTATCAAATTCTTTTTCCAGAAAGTTCCGGGTGTGTCCGGCAAATCTTTTTTTGCCATCGATGTTTTTGTATCTGTTCATGGTAAAGGAAATCTTACCTTTCCCTTTTACATAGCAGGAGATCTTCATCTTATAGTTGCGTGCTGTTTCCGGAGGATTCGTTCCAAAGAAAATTGTCCCGTGCCCCTGGATCTTCAACGCATTATAGCCATGGGCGGCATCTTTATTCACAAGAGATATTTTATTGCCCTTCTGAATATTGAAAGTGAGCCATTGAGGGACATATTCCTTCTGCTTTCCGATACCTTCCAGATTGGGGATCTTTTTTTTGATCAGCACTTCAAAACTGCCGTTTTTCAGAACCGGTTCCTCCCCGATAAGGATATTTACTTTTTCTGAACCGTTGATTCCTGATAACCTGCTTACTTTGTTGCTATGTCTTCCCCCGGAAAGAGCTGCGCTTATGGTGAGCAGATTACCGTTGGACAAAGATAAGTTGAATTGTGACGCATCCACCATGATTTCGGCAGTTCTCATATCTCCTGCATCTCTCATTACCCCTTTTGCCGTGCTTCCGCCTGCATCAAATGTGCCATCGGAGAGAAAACGCAAGGTGAGTGGTGTGCTTCCATGAATGGTAAGAGTGAGCGTTTCTCCTCCGGGTGCTTTCCGGATCTTTCCTGTTGCAGCATCAAAAGAGCCGGGGAGTTCAAAGCCGAAAAGGAGGGTGGTATCATTATAAAGGACTCTCAAGGTCGTCGCAGGATCGGAAATGCTGCCGTTCGTACGGAAATGAGTGATGTATTCGGCTCTTTTCCACTCTTTTTCTTTCAGGAAACCATCTGCGGTTAACTTTGCACTCTTCATGGCAAGAGGGGTTTCCGGACGGTTTGTGCGTCTCATTTCCGGAAGATCCGCCTGCAGACGATCCTGTATCCTGACAAAACTCTGCATGAAAAAGTTCTTTTCATCCGTTATGCGTTTGGTAAGAAGCGGATCATCCTCACAGACCTTTTCCGCCTGGCAAAGCAGATATAAAAGTCTCTCCCTTGCATAAAGAGGATTCAGGCACTCACCCAGCCGTTCATTGGGAGTACCGTAGCGCATATGAGGACCGTTTTCAAACAGTTCCATGAGCAGAAGCCTGTATGGACGCATATATTTCCATGCTTTTCCATAATATTTTGTTCCGTAATCTTCAAAGAGAGTATTGAAATCCTGATTTACATCCCAGAGCATCGCTGCGGATATGTAATAATAATGCCATTGGGAAAGATTCATATTTTCTGTATAAGCATTTCTTTTCAGTAAACCGCCGAATCTTGTACCGTAGGCTGTGATGAAACTGCTTACTCCCCGTATTCCCAGTGAGTGATATTTTTTTATGGTATCCGCCATCTGCCTGTCCAGAGGCAGATAAATCACTCCCGGACAATCATTTGTGCAAAGTTCTCCCCCGTCGCATCCGGAAGGCAGGTTGCCGGGATATTCCAGAGTCGTTTTGAGATTTTTTCTTTTCTGCCATTTTTTGAATATATCGTAGAATTTTGCATTGTCTTTGCACTCCGGATCGTCCAGGGTATGAACGTAACATCTTCCGTGAGGGCACATTATGATATGAACCTCTTCCGGAAGGTCAAAATCATCTCCGGGGGGATGCTGATAATTCTGATATGCCCACGCCTGTAACTGACCTTTCGCATTGTTCTTTTTCAATACATTATATACATCCCGGATCATTGTAAAATATCTGGTGCTTACATAATTCATCTTTTTATCAAATTCTGAATCTATTACGGAACAGTTTCCGCATTGACACCAGCGTGAGTGATCGTCATTCCCCAGCAGATACGCATTGCCGGCAGGAGGTTTGTTGAAGTATTCCATGATACCCTTTGCCATGCGCCGGATGACCTCCGGATTGCTGGTACAGGGCTGACAATACCATTTACGCAGATTGCGTTTCCCGTTCCAGATCCCGTAATATTCCGGGTGCTGCTTGAATAATTCCCCCTTTTTTGTTCCCGCTTCCAGAAGGGAACTCATTGCATGTCCTCCGCTTCCCATCCGGTAAGGTCTGCGGGAAGTCTCCAATTGCCAGTCTTTCCTCCACATTCCGTATTTATGCAGGGATATGGGCATTTTATTGCGGGTCATCCAGAGGTAGAACGGTTTTTCTTCATAGGGAAAATTTGCTCCGGCAGAAAGGCGTCTGTCCACAAAAGAAGGATTGTGATTTTCTTCCCATTTGCCGACTTTCAATACTTTGAGATCAGGGCAGTACTCTCCGTGGGGTGCCGGGTGGAACCATCTCATCCCCAGTTTCTGCAAAAAGGCATATACTCCATAGATCACACCTTCCTTATTACCGCCTGCCAGATAGACCGCTCCGGGAACACATTTCAAAGCGTACCCTTCATTTGTAAGATTTTTCAAAATCCTGCCGGAAAAGACTTTCCGGGCAACTTCGGAAGTTTTTGTGCAGAGGAAAATATTGTTTTTTCCGTCTGCGGTTTTGCTTGAAATGGATGGTTTTTCTCCGGTTTTTGCCATTTTCTGTATAAAATGAGCCAGTTCATCGGCTGCATACTTTTCCATCATGGAGGCATCCGCAGGCAAAACGATGTGGCATAAGAGCTTTCCGTTTGAAGCAAGAGTATAGTCATTTCCGTAAAAAACCGCAGGCAGCAGTAAAACTGTCACCAATAAAAAAATAAGTGTTTTTTTCATCATACGTTCCTTTTCGATGAAAACTGCCGTTACTGTTTCTTATTAAACTTTGTAAATTTCCACCAGCCGCTGTTGGAAACATTGGCAACTCCATTGGCACTGGCACTCCATTGCCCCAGTGATCCTTGCGTGGGGAATTTATCAGTGGTTTCGCACCAGACCGAACCCCAGGGATTGAGAATGTTGTTGCACCGGAATGCTTCCACCCGGGAATCCGCATAGGCTATCGTAACAGTTTTACCGCGGTGTTTTACCGGAATAATATAGGTAGTGCTTTTGGAAGAGGCGATCAATTTCGGTTTTGTTGCAAGAGTCGTCTGACTGTCTGCAAAAACAATTTGACTGGATGGGGCGGTACAATGATCTATTCTTACCATATACAAATTGCCCAATGCTGTATAGTTGTACCCCAGGAATGCCTGTTCATCCGGTTGACCGGGATTTGCTACCGGACATTCCAGGACTTTTTTGGTGGCGTATTTCAGAGAGGCTGAATCGTCATCAAGCAAAAGAGAATCCCATGACAGAGAACCGCCGTTGAATTGCTTGGAAGTGTGGGCTGTAAAATATCCTTTGTAATCCAATGTATAATACTGCATTGCCAGAGCAAGCTGTCTGGCATTTCCCCTGCATTTGATGGAAAGTGCTGTTGCCCTGGCATTGTTCAATGCGGGAAGAAGTATTCCTGCAAGGATGGCGATTATCGCAATAACGACCAGGAGTTCAATCAGCGTAAATGCTGAATGAGTGAAGCTGTAAAGGTGTGGAGCGTGCCCGGACGGGCGTAAGGATGTGTAGTTTTTATAAATTTTTTTGAGGCTGTATAACGGAAGAATTCTTGTTTGACAAATTTTCTCGGCAAGCGGTTCAAGCAATGTAAAATATCTTTTTGCGGCAAGGAATGCTGGACGGGAAATGTAATCCTGCTGCCCTTTTTGCAGGGATCTGTGCAACGATTGGCGGTTTATTTTCATTATGCAATCTCCTTATTTGTTTTTGATGATATATTTTTATATTTTGTTCAGCCGTTGTTTTTATCGGGAGGGGGACTGACACTTTGCCGTATGATAAGTTTTGTCGGGATCTGTATGTTCAGTCTTCTGTCTTCTTTTCCCTGAAGGATACGGCACAATGTTTCCGCTGCTTCCCCGGAAGTTCTGACTATATTGTTTTCCAGAGAGGTGAAGTAGCCTTTTTTATCGGGATAATCGTAAAATTCCCGGTTTTCGCAGGAAAAAATATCCCCGGATATTCCACTTTCTTCAAAAGCCTTCCTGACGCCCGGAGCAAAAAATGCTGAAGAAACGATCACAAGGATTTGACCGGAAAACTCTGCCAGAAGCGGGGATTTTTTCTTGAAATAGGAACAGGCGATGCTTCCGGCAGTAAAATTGGAAGCGTTCAAACAGATATTTTCAGCAGCAAGCCCATACCTTTCCCGGAGGAAATCCGCAAGGGTCAACCAGTGATTTGGGCAGATACTTGATCCGACAATGAGGATCTTTTTATATCTCTGTGCCTGAAATACATGGACAAATTCATCCCATGCCGTGTTTTTGTCTGTTCCGAAACAATGACACTGTAAAGTGTGGTCTGTGTACTCTTCATCAATGAGAACAAGTCTGTTTCCGAAATGCGGTAAAAGTTCTTTCGCAAAATCTGAATTTGCAGAACTGCTGCCCGTTCTCCGGATAAAAAGCAGCACGCCATCCCTCGTTTTATCCGCCTGACTCAATACCTCATCTTGCGTAAGCTGCCATTGACAAACTGTTTTGTTTTTTGCACACACATCAAGGACTTTCTGAAGGATCGCCCGGATCACCGAATCCTGCTGAAAATTCTCTTTTGAAAAAAGGAAAGGAAAAAAAAGTTTTTTACCCCCGGATAAATATTTTCTGTTGAGATAGATCCCTTTGGATGGAATTTTTTTTACCCAGCCTTCATTGGCAAGAAGAGTATATAACTTACTTGCCGTAGCGTGAGAAATATGAAAAAGTGCAGCACATTCCCGTACGGAAGGAACTTTGGGGATCGTATCAAACTGACCGGAAACAGCCATGTTTTTCCATTTTCTGACAGCATTATCCAATTTTCCGCCCATAAAACCTGCTTTCCCTGCTGTAAGTATGTGATATCAGCACTATTTTTTCTTAGAGAAGAATATATCCTTTCATATAACTTTTACAAGCAGGGGCAAAGTATTTTTTTCAGTTTATTGCATAAAAGAGGAATATCGTTATAATAAAATATAACAGAATATACTTTTTATTGCGATATATCAATGAGAAAAAAATATTTCATACAAATATTTGGTTTCGGACTTGCTTTTCCCCTTTTTTCCCGTAAACAAATTGAAAGAACCGTTTCAGAAAAAGCCGTCAGAAGGCTTCCGGAAAAAACGGATTTGATTTTTATCCGGAATATGATATTTTATTATGCTGTAAAGCAAATCCGACATGGGAGCAGGAAAATGACTGAATTGAAACAGGACGTATTGAAGATCAGGGGACATAAAGTGGGGAAAGCCTCTTGGTATCCGGGGATCCGGGAGCTGATCAAAAGCGAAATATCGGCAAAACTGGATGAAGATGATGCTCTTTTCATCGGATACGGTATGATGAGTGATTTACTGCCATATACCTTTCAGGATGATTATGATAATGAGGAAGAAGAACTTTCTTTTCAAGCGGTAATTCTGGAAAATGAATATCTGAAAGCTGTTTTTCTACCCGAACTGGGCGGCAGATTATGGTCGCTTTTTGATAAAGAAAACAATAAGGATCTCATCCTTGCCAATACAAAATTCCTTCCCTGCAATCTGGGGATCCGTAATGCCTGGTTTGCCGGAGGGGTGGAATTCAACTGCGGCCGCAGAGGACATGATGAACAAACCGTTTCTCCCCGTTACGCTGCCATTGTTGACCATCCGGATTTTCCTGTTTTGCGGATCTATGAATATCAGCGTGACCGGGGAACTCCCTTTCAGTATGACTGCTTTCTGCCGGAAGGTTCCAGATTTCTTTATATCCGTGGCAGAATATACAATCCCAATAAATATACTGTTCCCATGTACTGGTGGAGCAATATTGCCGTTGCGGAAGTGGAAGGCAGCCGTGTGGTCGTACCGGCAAAGGAGGTTTTTGCCAACTGGTACAGCAACGGTTCCCATGCTCTTGCCAAACTTCCGCTTCCTTCCGGAGAAGGCTTTGACGGCACATATCCGGTAAATTTCCAGTATGTGAAAGATCATTTCTACAATATACCTGAAGATCGCAGACGTTATGAATGTTTGTTCATGCCGGATGGATACGGCTTCTGTCATGTTTCCACAAAAAGGATGCGGGGCAGAAAACTTTTTGTCTGGGGTCAATCCCCGGGCGGCAGGCACTGGAATAAAAAACTGCTTGGACCCGGCTTGGATAATTATATCGAATTGCAGGGCGGTTTGGGCCGCAGCCAGCAGGAGTGTCTGCCTATGCCGCCGGAAACAGCCTGGGAGTGGCTGGAAGGGTATGGCAATATGAATGTGGCTCCGGAAAAGGTATTTTGTTCCTGGGATGAAGCTGTAAAAAATACCACGGAAGAGGTGGACAGACTTATTCCGGAACAGCAGTTGGAGGATTTATTGCATACGACCCGTCAGAGTATTGCTCTCCGGAAAGGAAAGATCATTACGGAAGGTTCCGGTTGGGGAACACTGGAAGAAAAACGCATGGGAAGAAAACTGGCGGATCAATTGGATTTCACAAGCAGAGAAGCGGAACAGCTTGATTGGTATAATCTTCTGGACAAGAACAGATTTGAGGAAAAAACACCTTTTTCTTATTTGATCACAGATGAGTGGTTTGCGCTTATCAAAAATGCAGAAGAGTCCTGGCAGAAACATTATCATATGGCTTTGTACTATTTCCGGAAACAGGATTGGGAGCGAAGTGAAAATGAAGTGAACAAAGCCCTTTGCACAGAAAAAAACAGGCATTTATTGCATCTTCTTGCCAATATCCGCAGAAAACAGGAACAGCCGGAAGAAGCAGCCAACTGTATTTTCAATGCAGGAAAATTGGATCTGCAGGATGCTTCTTTCATAAAAGAAGTCCTGAAAATGCTTTTGGAATCGGCTTCTTACGAAAAAATGACAGAACTGCTTTCTCTGTTGTCTGCGGATCTTCTGCAACTGCCGCTGATCCGTTTTATGCAGGCGTGTGCGTTGGCACATACCGGTAAACTTCAGGAAGCGGAAGATATTCTTCTGGAAGACGAATCATGGGAGATCCCGGATATCCGGGAAGGGGAAAACTCCACTTCCAGTCTGTACTTGTATATACAGGAGAAAAAAGCAGAGCGGGAGAACCGGACTTTTGACCGTCAAAAATGTTCTGTCCCCTTTTTCCTTGACCTGCGTATGTCAGAATCTTAACGGGAACATAAAAAATATTGATACAGCAGGTCATTGAGTCAAAATAATTTCACGGAAATATCGTTTTCGGTAATAATTCGGTTATGGTGGAGGGTGTAAAAATTATATTTGCCCCCTCCGTGGTTTTGCACTCTGCCAGTCTGTTGAGGAAGGGCAGCACTACGCCCCTTTCCGGCAAAGAAAAGGCGACACCATTTACCGATGCCGCCCCACAGAAAGGTCAAAGGAATTGTCAGACCTGAATTTCAATCAAATTGAACAAAATCATTCTTAATGCCAGAAGCTTTTGAAAATTGGGAAAAACTGCCGGAATAACCTTACCCGGCAGCGGGATCCATGCCATTAATCATCTATGCTCAATGCTGAACTTTATTGCCTGTTGAGCAGATAATCACGAACAGCTCCAGCAGCTTCAGGCCATTTTTTTATCTCTCGATCCCCTAAAAGAATGATTCCTTCGATCCAGCCTTTTGCCAGAAATTCACGGGCCTTCTCCAATTCATAAATCAGCATTTCCGGCAGATTACCGGTATCGGAACATCCGTAATCATGAATGAAAATCCCTAAAACAATTGGTTTGCCGGGAAAATTTTTACGGCATTCTTCCAGATGCTTATCAATTTCCAGTATTGATTTTTTAAACCAGAGCCAGAAATTGACCACATCGATATATGGTTGGATCAACTGGAAATCCTTTTTCTGCAGTTCATGTTCATAGATTACACCATATACTTTCAGATTGCTGTTGTATTTTTTCACCCCACGATATATTTTTTCATACCGCTCAGGCAGAAGAATATGAGTACTGCCCGTGCCGTAATCATCACACATTGCACCAACAATATTCGGAAATTTCAGAGAAAGTTTGCTCAGACACTCTGCATTTTCCTCTTCGCTTCCGCACAGTGCCCCTTCGGTACGGCAATTTTCATTGACCTGACAAAGCATTTTTTTATATTTTCCGTGGAGGGACAGCATTTTTTCATTGGTCGGACCATAGACATAAACAACATTTTCTGTCTGGAAATAATCTGCGCCCCGGATTAAAGTATCATCTGCCATGGAACCACCCCATTTTAAGGTCGGACCACCCCAAACCCAAACTTTGTCGGACGGGATCGGCGGCAGACCGTCTGTTGCCGGTTTCGGAAGACGCATCAAACGATCATGAAGAATCGCATTGACGGCATCGTCCTCTTCCCGGATTTCATCCGCCCAGGTAAGATTGTAAGGACCCTGTGCAGGATCCTGTTCCACATAATCCGCTTCCCGGGGTGCACATGCCGCACCGTATCCCATTGTACATTTTTTTGCAAGTTCATGACGTTTTTGATCCAGTTTTTCCAAAGCGATCTCAAGATCCAGATCTTTTTTTTCAGTAAACATTTTTTCCTCTCTTTCTGATTATTTTTCCAATATTACAGGAGCAAAGGTTTCCGGCACTCCGAGAATGGCATCTTTCATTCCTACCCCCCGGTCAGGATGTCTGTCTGCAACAAACTGGCGGAAACATGCTATTTTCATATTTTTGCTGAAAAGATTCAGCGGAACGATGATCAGAGCATCCCAGGAATTTTCCTGATAAGCAGCCTGATGTTTCCATTTCAAATTTTTAATATTAAAATCCCCTTCGGCAGTAACCCAGGTCCAGTTTTTGGGATCGACCAGCATACGCACGTAACCGGGAAACAGATTATCATCCGATTGAACAAGTAAACTGAACGCCTCTGCTTGACAATGGTGTTTCTTAATATTAAACATTTTACCTATGCCCGGACGTTCCCCGTGAAGAGCGGCATAAAGGTATTTCCCATCATGAAGGAATTTGATGGTCGTCGGATATTTTTCCTTTTGCCCGCCGGGGGTATATAATCCCTTGATTTCAACAGCCTGCTTCCATACTCCGGTCAGGAATCCCGGCTGAAACTCTATTTTTTCATATACTTTCGGGATTTTGAGCAACGGGGCAGATTTTGAAGCCAACCCATCCTTATTCACGAAATACTTTCTCATGCGTTCCAGAAGCCGGCGCGCTTTGGGATTTTCTAACACACTCAAAACTTTTTCATAATGTTTCATACAATCCGCATGAACACCCGATTTCTGATAATCCAGCCACAGTTTGCGGGAGTCATCCCTCCATACCGAGGGGCGTGTTCCCGCAGCCCATGCTTTCTCCAATTCATTATAGAATGCTTCTGCTTCCGGAACCGCTTTCTTTCCGAAAACGCGTTCAAAATATTCTCTGCGGACATCCTCCACTTTCCGGTACGGATTCCACGCGGCCTGCATAGTGCACCAGAAATAAAGGCCGCTGAGATCCCAGATCCGCTTTCCGCGGGTCTGATAGAACGGATAGACTCCGGGCTGAGCGTCTTTCGCTGAATCCGTGATGAAATAGTTACCCATTTTATTCACTCCCCGATTATGGAGATATACCAGGTCGTTGAAAACCATGCGGTCGATCGGACGGGGATATTCCTGATTCAATCCATAATATTCGTTCCAGACGAGCTGTTTCGACTGAGCCAGCCAGTCATTCAAATTTTTCAACACCGCAGTATTGGTCTTTCCGGTGATCGGTTCACGGGCATTCCGGTAGATCGGGAAGAAGTGAATGATCACATTATCCTCGATTTTGATTTTCGGTCCATATTCCGTGAAAAGATAAGCATAGCAGAGCAGCTGTTTCCCCGGATATTTCTTCTTTACGAAGCGGGCAATTTCATTATACCAGAGATAAAATTGAGTACATCGCCAGACTTTCCACTCCGGTGACCGGTTTTTCAGTTTGCGGCCATCTAGCAGAGTGCCGTCGGGAAGACGGATGGGTTTCATACATTCGGGACAGGTGCAAAGATTGTAGTTATCTTCCTGCATGACCCGGAAAATGGAATATTCCGGATGTTCTGAAATCAGGCGGTCAAGGCATTTTTTGAATTCTTCTGTCATGTTTTTATTAGTGTAACACAGCTGGGTTCCTTCATTCCGGGGGAATGATGATGGTGCACGGCGAACACCGTCAATCATGGCGTAGTATTCCGGATGCGATTTGAAATATATGGATTCTTTTATGAAACCGTTGGTCAGATTGTGCCCTCCGCCATATTCCCGAATCGTTCCGTATTTCGGCTCCTCGGTATAATGTCTTTCAACAAAATAGTTGGCTCCGTTGCGGATCAGCCATTGACTGTTTCTGACCTGATCTGCAGGGATTCCACTGTTAGCGTAGCATCTTCTCTGAACGAACACCGGGATATCATATCCGCTCCGGTCTTTGAAAGCGAGATTTTTATTCCTGCTGTAAAAAGTACCATCCGCTTCCGGTCTTGCCCAGATGATGTCGGTGTTACGGTAAAGAACACGGTAAACGCCATTGAGCAATCCCCGGGGACAGGATGCTGTAATGCGGAATTCTTTTCCTGAATTCTTCACGGCATAGCCGTCATTACCTGCCAGACGGTGATCTTTCGATGTCAGAGACAGAACGATCTTATTCCGATTAGCAGGAACTTTTGTTGTTACCGGAAGTTTTGCGCCGGTAATCTCACTGACCCACAGCTGCAGTTCATCGGCAGCTTTCTTTGTCACGCCATCCGCATTGACAGGAATCTCAATGAAACATTGCCCGATACCATCGCTTACAACAGAAAAAACAGAAGCATTTTCTCCGGCGAATGCAAAAATACAAAATTGCATCACCAAAAAAATTATTTTTTTCATAATATCCTCCATTTTACATTAATTATATTCCCGTACAGGGGAAACGGTAGGTCGTGTGTGACGAACCGTAATATTGTTTATAGACAAGCCGCAGATCTGCTTTTGCTTCAACCGGACTGACAGAACTGACATGCCCATCGACCCAGCCGATAATGGATCTCCCGCTGTGCCAGAAATAGAAGTATATTTCTGCATATCCGGGGGCGCAGTTCTGCACATGCAGACGAGTGGGAGAAGCAACAGAAGAAGGTTTGTAAAATCCGAGTTCCTTATTCCGGATCCAGTCTTTTTTTCTATACGTTGCCTCTGCATCCTGATCCAGATATTTGCAGATGGAATAGGTCGTAAAGGAACTGCTCAAATTGAAATTTTCCAAAGAATCCACAAAATCACACCGGAGAGATTTTAAGGTCGTATTGGTATTCCAGTTTCCATATTTGCATTTTAAAATGCCAGCGTTGATGTATAACCCCACAAAATTACCGTTTCCTGTTCCGGTGGGATTCCAGTTGTTCCGTGCAGCATTGAACGGACTTCCAACAGCCCAGCCGTTGTAATTATCCGCATAAAGCGTGTGTGCTATCAGCAACTGTTTCTGCCGATTGGTGCAAGAGATGGCACGGGCCTTGTTCCGGGCACTGTTCAACGCCGGCAGCAACATCCCCGCCAGAATCGCGATGATGGCTATCACTACCAACAGTTCTATGAGAGTGAACGATTTAAATGCAATCTGTTTTTTATTCCATCTTCTTTTCATTTCTCAAAACTTCCTTGTTTTGACCAACTTCAAATGATTTGGTTCTTCTTGTTAAAAAGTCGATTATTTCAGCGTCAAACCATTTTTGATGCATCGACTGCGATTTTTTTTTCCCTGGAAAAGTCACGAAATTTTATGTTTCAGGTCAGTAAACCTCCTTACGAATTCCAATGATTTTTATTTTATAAAAAGCTATTGTTAAAATACCGAATTCACTCACCAACTCTTGAAAAGCCTGCGCCAGTACAAATTCAATAACTCAATACATTGTTCATATTACTCCTGTTTTGGTCTTGTGGAAAATGAACTTTCAACAGAAATCTTTCAAGTAATTGCATTTTTTGTTTTGAAACCACCTCTATTTTATTGTGAATGCTTTTTCCATGAGTTCCAGGATGATATTTCTGCATTTCCTGCGGGGATCTTCATCCAGCGGTACAGTCTCCATATAATCCCACAGTTTTTCGTATGATAAAAATTCATTGGCTTCATCAGAAAGACCTTTAAAATCCAGATGCTTCAATTTCCTTCCTGTGTATGCAAGCTGATAGCCAGCCATCAAAGTATCGAAACGGTCTTCATGTTCAAAGTAAAAATTCATGAATTCTCTGTAAAATTCCGCTGAATAACGATAAGAAGCTTTCCCACCGGTTATCCGGATCATTTCAATATAACGGTACATCTCTGTCTGCTTCAAGCGGATCGGGTCTCTTATATATTTTTCAAGGGGAAAATCCGGATCGTGATAGAAATAGGTTTTGGAATGCGGAGCCGTCATTATTTTTTCCATTTCATCAGGTTCATATTCAACATTTTCCCCGTTCAGTGCTCGCGCCAGAAGCGAAAACATGGAAGCAAAACCGGAGTATCCGGGCTCGTATGCTTCATAGCAGACTCCTTGTACACCGAGTTTTCTGTATATATCCAAATCTTTGAGATAAACTGACAAATTATGCACAAATGTCGTAAAAAGACATTGCGCCATCACATTTTCGTGAATATAAACCTTTCCGGGAAAAGTATTGGTCCATTCGGAAAGTCTCTTCAGCAAATAGGCATTCGCAGTGGGAGCATCCGGAATTTTTTCCGTTGCGGCAACGCGTACTCTTTGGGCAGAGTCCGAATCATGGATACTGCCTAACGGATACGCGTAATGTCTGTTGAAATCATCAAACATGATATTGGTCATTTTTTGAAAAGCCGTCTTTTTTTCGGGAATATTGTACCTTTTGACATACAGATCGGTTTCGAAATTCAGTTCCGGACGCACCTCCCGAACGGCATCAGCAAAAATATCCACGAAGGGCCGCCATTTTTCATGATCCGGGAGCAAACGGCATCTTTCACATTGACAAAATTTGATACCGTCTCCTGAACGCATATGAACGTGTTTGATCTCTTCCGGCAGACTTTTAAGCCATTTCCTGGCACCGTATTGGAATGCCTCCAATCCTTCCGGTTCAAAAGTGCATGGCTGAGTTTCACAGACAAGTTCCGGTGTCCACGCATTGCCGTCCGGAGCTTTGGCAAACCATTGTTCTTTCCAGTCCGTATAAGAAAAGAACGTGCGGGGACCAAATGTCATCAAAACAGGGTTGATCCTGTTCTCACGGCATTCATCCATGATGATATTCTTGTAACGGTTCCAACCATAGTCATAATGAATAATGACCGTATTCATTTGAAGAGTATTCATTCTGCGTAAGAAAATCCGGAGCTGCTCCGGTGAATGACGCAGCAGACTTTCACACAAATTAAAGCCTCTTATGGCAAACGGAAGATTTGACATGAAATTCCTTTCTGTTGCAAAGTAGAATTTTTTATTTACGATTAATATATGCACGAAAAAAGATATGTCAATTCTAATAATGTTATAAAAAATGCGAAAATGTTGCAGAGATAAAGCCAAATATACCCGGTATCATGACCATTCCATACTTACTTAAAAAATCCAATAAAAAAACAGAAACTTGAATGTGGTAGAATAATTAAATTAAGATATTG
Source organism: Lentisphaeria bacterium (assembly GCA_017629515.1). GTDB lineage: Bacteria > Verrucomicrobiota > Lentisphaeria > Victivallales > UBA1829 > RGIG5327. The sequence goes on from JAGBXB010000137.1 coordinate 44,570, forward strand.
ATAATCATGGTATTATAAAAAATAAAACCATGATGATACGGCAATATTTATCCGCAGTATAAAAAAATCAGATCTTTTTATTTTTCTGCATGATACTTTGTTTTCCCGTCAATGGTGCCATAGGCAACGCCGTGATCTTCTTGGGAGATGTCCCTGTAAAATTCCGGAATGCACGGTAAAAATATGTAACCGAGGAAAAACCGGTTTTCCCGGCAATTTCTTTCATGGAGAGTTTCTTCTGCATAATTTTTTCGATGGCCTGCTGAATCCTGTAGGCCATCAGATATTCGGAAGGTGTAATGCCGCATTCACTTTTTACTTTGCGGAATAAAGTTGCTCTGTGAATCCTCATCTGTTCGCAAATCTGATTGATATCGACACTGTGATCTGCGTATTTTTCCGCAACGATCTGCATAAAAGATTCCACTTCGTATGACAGTTCCTTTCCGGTTCCCATGACTGAATGTGTCAGGATTTCAAAAGCATACGCCCCGGCAAGGTATTCATTCTGCAATGTCGGAACCTGCAGCATATCGTATGTCATATCAAAAATATACGCTGGACAAACCCCAACAGCAACCGGCTCGCGGACAAGATGAAAGCGGGAGATCAGATCCTGCAGATTATTGCCGTCGATTCCAAGAAAAAAATATTCCCATTCATCTGAAACAGGTGTCAGATCGTGTGTATCACCGGGAAAATAGAAACACACTTCGCCCGGCTTCAAGATCCACTGTTTTCTGCCTAACCGGAAGCGGCCTTCACCTCTGACGCACCAGAAAAGTTCCAGAAAAAACTTGCGCATCTTCAAAATGTGATGAGCTTCTTCTTTCCTGAAAATATAATGTCCGACACTCCGCACATGAACGGGAGAGAATGTTCTGCCTTTTTTGAAGGGTCTGCGAATTGCTTTTATAAACATAAAAATATCCTTCTTTGTGGCAATTCATCCAATCATTTTTCCGAATATACAAAATTATATATGTATTTCAGCATACCGGGAATAATATAAAATATTTTTTTCAAAAATCAAATTAAGAATATACAATAATACTGTTTTTTAAACAGATACAAGCCTCCTTTCCCTGTATAAAAACGCCCGCTGCCATGAAAATATCCGGCCTGATTTTGAATTTATCTTCCGGGATACTTCTGTTTTACTTCCCTGTACCGGTGTACTGTTACCTGCAAAAACAGGGCAACTTGGCGGCAAACAGGAGTTCCGCCGAACAACGAGCCGACCAAGGGAACTACTGCCGCAATACGCCCCTTTCCGGCAAAGAAAAAAGGCGACACCGTTTTACCGATGTCGCCTTTTTACCTCTCATTTAATCCCGAAAAACTTTTTCTGTTCCTCCCAATCAGCAGGAAAACTCCTGTTTACTATCCGTAATGTGATATGATTTGGTAAAGCCCCAATGATGACAAGATGAATGATCTCCGGGGAAAGTAATGCTAATTGGAGGGTATGGGAAACTCTTGCTCTGTCCCGACCAAGATGTGCCGCAAGTTCCGTAACATTCTTAAACAAACCGTCATCGATCCATTGCTGCCATTGTATTCCATCAGCAATAGCAGCAATCAAAGGGATTTGATTTTGAAGAGCCTTCATACTTTCCGCTTTTGTGATGACACTGCCAGTCCGAGTCTTTTTAAAGTTTATTGGAACAATAATACAAACATTTCCATTCGGCATTACTTCACTCACATTCATTTGTAACTCCTTCAATCAGTGCTTGTACTCCGGAAGTTTTGACTTCATAAACGATCTGATCTTCCTTTAAGATGATTTTTTCAAATAACTCCTTATAAAGATGATTTAATTCTCCCGGATTTGTTTCTTTCCAAAATTCATTGGAAAAGAAATTTTTGATTTCCGGAATCGTCAAGTTTGTTTTTACAGAAACTCTTTCCAGAAAATAGGGAGAATTAAAGATCATTTGAGCCTGTTCTTTCACCGCATCCTCAATAGCAGCAGACCCTACTTTTCCAACAGGGCAGCTTTTTTCTCCACGTTTTGTATCTTTATCACAGTAATAGTAGTAATACCTTTTTTTACCTTTTGTAGTAAAAACCGGCTTCAAAGCACATTGACAGTGACCACAACGTAAAATTCCTTTCAAAGGAGTTGTTAATTCAGCCATTCCCTTGGATCGATCATAAGGAATGTTGGATGCCGTGATTTCCCGAACTCTGTTCCATATATTTTTATTTATGATTCCTTCATGTTCTCCTTTTATAACTTCCCCCTGAAAGAATATTTCTCCGGCATAAATATGATTTGCAAGGATTCTGGAAATGTATGGACTTGTCCATGGTAGTCCAGTACGCGGTCTGATGCCGTCAGAATTAAGTTCAAAAGCAATTTGTTTTGGAGATTGGATTTCAATAAATCGTTTGAAGATGCGCTTGATGATTTTTGCTTCTTCCGGATGAGGATAAAGTTTTTTGTTTTCTGCAAAATATCCATAAGGGACACCGCCCCCCATCCACATCCCCCGTTTTCTGCTGGCAGCCATTTTATCGCGTGTCCGTTCTGCAATGACCATTCTTTCGTATTCCCCGAAGGACATTAAAATATTGAGCATCATCTTTCCTGCCGAAGTACTGGAATCAATGGGTTGAGTAACGGAACAGAACGATACACCATGCTCTTCAAAAAATTGTTGAAGTTCTGAAAAGTTTAACAATGAGCGGGAAAGACGGTCAAGTTTGTAAACAACAACCATATCGATTTTTCCAGCGACAATATCTTCTTTCAGCCGATTCAGGGCAGGGCGCTCCAAGTTTCCTCCGGAAAAGCCATAATCGTCATAATGTTCCGGCAAACAAATCCATCCATTACCTTTTTGACTTGCAATATAACTTTCTCCGGCTTCCCGTTGGGCATCCAGACTGTTGAAACTCATTTCTTTAGAATCCTCAAGACTTTTGCGGCAATAAATGCAGCATCGTACTGTTTTTTGATCACTTTTCTTCATTTTTTAACTCCAAAAAACAGTTTTCCGTTCCAACGTGTCCCAGTAATAGCACGAGCTACGGCTGATAATGATTTATATTGAACACCATCAAGTTCGTAGCACTTATCTGAAATTTTTGTTACATCATATTTTTTTCCTTTCCATTCTCTGACATAATGAATAACAGAAGTTGATAATGGTTTAGGAGTATTTGATGCTTTACTGGTGTTCTGTTGTTCAGATATTTCAATAAGTAATTGTTGATCTCTTGGAGCAATCCCTCCAAGATGCATTTCCTGAACTTTGTAAATGAGTCTGTTTTTCAGTGTTCTGGGGTTTGTGGGGCAGTTCACCGCACTGATAAGTTCTGCAAACATGGAACAAAGTTCCAGATAATTCATTTGCTCTATTTGTGCAATTTTCTTTTTTAATTGTTCATAATCAGTCATATAACACATCCTTTCCCGTCTGATATATATAAGCTCTCATCTTCCGTATTTGCAAGTTTTTTTTCTTGAAATCTTTGAACTATTGCCGATATAAGATCAATGATCCGTGTAATATTTTCCGGAGTTGTGATGTTTTTTTTATTTTCAGTCATTTTTGCTCCTTCTGATATCTGAAAGTTTCATTTTGCCGCTGGTGGTGGGTTGCGGTCTTTCCCCGATGCGGCGGTCGGAAAGACGGATCATAGGTTTTTGAGCAGTTTTCACCGGCAGAGTTTCCGGGAGAGCTGCTCCGAGCATGGAGGCACAGACGGCGCATCCGGCAATGCAGTCCAACCAGTGGTTGTCGGTGCGGTCGGGCTTGAGCTTCCATTCATCCACGGTTCTGCCGCGACCTTGAGTCTTGACTTTGTATTCGGCGGTCAGATGTTCTGCCAGAAGCTGATGTACTCCGGGAATCCTGCCGTACAAAGAAAGATTGCCTTTGTCGCCGAGTTCCACCGCCAGACGGGTGTGGATGAAGCTCTTCCAAAAGTTTGTATCATAAATAACGTGACGGATCGCCCGCTTCCCTGCTACATTTGGGACCATCCAGTTGAAGCCCAGCCGGTCACCGGGCTGCTTGCGGTACTCCGTCATCGGCTTACTGCTTGCACCGACATACCGACCGTGGGACGGCATAATAATACCGGCATGTGTACTTTGACGGCAGAACTGATATACAATATCAGTGGACTGCCCCCAGTTTGCGTCAACCAACGCCCGTTCAATTTTCAACACAGCCCCGTCCTCGCGCTCCCAC
>JAGBXB010000138.1 GCA_017629515.1 Lentisphaeria bacterium
TGGGGGTGAATTTGATGTTGACAAAGTTGGCAGCCCCGTGGAAACTGCCGTTACTGCAGGAGGAGGTTTCACTGGCAGCTTCGCTGTGATAGGATTTAACAGTTTTTGTCTGTCTGCTTCTTCCCACATTGAGTTTCCATGTACTTCCGTCATAGCATTTCATGCCGATCTCGCTGGCAGGGATCGCGATTTCCAGAATCCAGCGGTCTTTCAATACTTTTGTTGCCAGTTTTGCTCTGGTATTGAAAGAATTATCTCTCTTGGAAATGGAGTGCTGGATAGCATCAATGACTTCCCCATTGGAATTGATGGCAAGGTGATAATATTTTTCTGCCATATCCGGGTAATTGTAGAAGAGTTCCAGATGATTGCCCAGTTCTTTCCATACTCCTTTGATGTTTTTGCCGGCAATGATCTTGTCTGTATCCGGTTCCATACATTCCACGCCGATATAAAGAAAATCAGGATCGTAAGTCACCCGTACGGTTGTGGGCTGTACTTTTGTTCCTTTCGGAGTATGGCCTCCGGGCTGGAAGTTGGCAAGGGCATCAGCATTTTGCCAGTCTGCCTCATCAAGGTTTCCGTCGATCCTGATGGGGGCTGTACGGCGGTAAACATTCAGTTCCTTAAAGTTGTTCAGGTACTCTTTCCTCTGTTTGAGCCAGGTCATTTCAAAGATTTCTTTCGCCCGGAGAATGTGTTTGAGGCTTCTGGGATCTTTGTCTGTTTTGGCGGCGGCAACGGCTTTATCCATAAGGGCGATGAGTTTTTCCTCACTTCCGGCAGGATCAAGCAGTCTGCCCAGCGGGGAGCCCTGGCCCCAGCCCATACAGCCGGGAGATTCAATGAAAAGTTTTGTCTGATATTTTCTGAATTCCTTGTAACCGCCCTCCCATGCTTTACCGTAGTAAAGAGCGTTGGCTTCTTCATAAAGTTTATCAAAATCACAATTTATATCCCACATATACTGTGAGGAAAGGTAACAGGTCTGCCACATGGCGGCAAAGCGGTAATTCTTTCCGAAATAGGGTTCTTTGTTTATGGTTCTCTTATTGAATTCAGGGTAGGGGGAACTTACGCAGAAGTATGTTCCGGAGAAACCGATGGCGGGATAACTTTTCAGGTTTTCATACAGGACTTTTTCCGCAGGGAGGAAGTTGGAACCCACAGCCCCGTTTGCGGAGATCTCATCCCGGTTGACGATAAAGGGGTGTCCTGTCTTTTTCCATGCTGCCATGATCCGCAAAAGTTCCGCATTGACCGAACATTTTTTATCGGTGATGGTATGTTTCCAGCACTGGTTGTTGAAAGAGATGATGACCCTGAGTCTGGGATCCACTTTCACTTTGGTAGGCGGATACCAGAAATCCTGATACGCCCAGCCGCCCAGATTGATGGAGGGATCTTTTTTCCATACTCTTTTGGCTACTTCTGTTACAAAATACCAGTAACGGTTGGCTCTGGCTCCTTTTGTGCCGGCTGTTGCGGGATCATCCAGTTTTTTGCAGTTTTCACATTCACACCATGTGGTGGTATCATTGTTGCCGATGGTCACGTGTTCCTGTGCCCCGTATTTGCCTTTGACCCTGTTATAGAGGTTTTCTGCCATAAGGTCAAGGAGTCCGGGATTGCTGATACAGGGATTGGGGTCTGCTCCGTGATGGATGAAGATGCGTTTGCCGCCGATAAGGGGGAAATATTCCGGGTGAACTTTGTAAAGTTCTTCAAAAGCCTTTTTCTTCACATTCCAACCGGTCATCATGGCACTCTGGATATGGGAGTTGCCTGCTGTGGCATTGGTTTTCACTGCCACGGATTCAAACTGATCTGCTGTTTTGGTGCGTCTGCCTTTTTTATCAAAGAAATGCCATGCTCCCTTACTGCCGAAAAGATTGTTTCTTGCAAGAAAGGTTGCGCCATTGATCTCATCGCCGCACTGGAGAAGACGGTAACGCAGATAGGGATTTTTGATGGTATTCTGTTCAGGAATGGAAATATTCTTTTTTGCAGAATAGTATGTTCCGTCCTCGCCGGGATAAAGGAAACGCACACCTGCATATTTTTTCACGATCTCATAGCAGCCGTACAATGCTCCTCTGGGATTTGCTCCAATAATGTAAACGGCATCTTTTTTCACGATAAGAGCGAATCCGTCCTCTTTCAATTTCTTTGCATCCACACCGGATCTTTTTACAAGATCTTTATCTTCAATGGTGCCGACAAAAATATTTTTTGCATTTTTGACTGCATTTTCTGCTACCGGGATCTTTGCGGAAGTAACTTTTTCTGTAAAGAGGGAAAGTTCCTTTGCTCCGAAAGAAACAGGTAACTCTACTCCTTTTTTCACCACAATATTGCATTGTGTTTTGCCATTTTCCGCCAACTTGAAATCAGCGGAACACACTGCCGCATACAAAAATGCCGCAGAAAGAATAAAAATACTTTTTTTACTCATTTTGTTCCCTTGTTGTTATGTTTTTTTATCAGGTTATTTTTTTATTGGTCTTTTTACTTCCGTTTTCCGGTAAAATAAAGAACTGTAAATTCTCATTCCGGCATGGGGATCACATATACATCATCCAGATCAAGGAGACTCTTTTGGTTAACATAAAAACGGATGGAGACCCGTTCCGTGGGGACTCCGGCTTTCTTTGTTTCATAAGTGAAAGTCTGCCATTCATCTGTAAGTTTATATGTCTTGTATTTCCCTGTACCTTTTACCTGCCGGTAACCTCTCACCTTTTTATCCGGGTGATCTGTATAACTTGTCGTTCCGATGGTCATAGTTCCTTTTCCCTTTGCCCGGAAAGTGATTTTGATCTTTCCCTTTGCCGAAGAAATAAAATGCTGGGCTATATACCCTTTTTCCAACTGGATGTAACTGTTGGAAAGATTCTTTTCATCCCGTTTTGTTGTGCCGATGCTTCCTGCCGTTACTGACCAGAATTTAGGAACAAGATGTTTTTCATCTTCAAATTTCCATGTGCCGTTTTTATTATAGCGGTAATATTTGCTGATGCTTTCATCCGGTACAAGTGTATTGAAATCGGCATTTTTCCAGGAGGATGTATCCCGCCCCTGATGGATCCCGCTTGCCCGTTCAGAAGCAAATTTGATGTTGACAAAGTTGGCGGCTCCGTGGAAACTGCCGTTACTGCAGGAGGAGGTTTCCGTATCCCGGTTTTCAAACATTTTACGGTCAACGGCACTGTTTTTCCGGTTCCTTCCCACATTGAGTTTCCAGGTAGCTCCGTCATAACAGTTCATTCCGATCTCACTTGCGGGAATGGCGATTTCCAGTACCCAGCGGTCTTTCAGGATCTTTGCGGCAAATTTTGCTTTCGTTTTAAAGGAAGTATCTCTTTTTGCAATGGAATGCTGGATGGCAGAAATGACTTCCCCATTGGAATTGATGGCAAGGTGGAAATATTTTCCCGCCATATCCGGGTAATTGTAAAAGAGTTCCACGGTATTGCCAAGTTTGCTCCATACGCCATTGATATTTTTCCCGGCAATGATCTTTTCCGGATTGGGTTCCATACATTCCACGCCGATATAGAGGTGATCTCTGTCATAAAATGCACGCACAGTACTCGGCTGTACTTTCGCCGTTTTGGGGGTATGCCCACCGGGTTTGAAATTGGAAAGGGCATCGGCATTTTTCCAGTCTGTTTCATCAAGATTTCCGTCGATCCTGACCGCACCTTTCCGGCGGTAGATATTCAATTCCTTAAAGTTTTCCAGATATTGTTTTCTTGCGGCACGCCAGGAAAGTTCAAAAATTTCTTTTGCCTGTAAAATGTGCTTGAGACTTCTGGGATCTTTATCCGTTTTGGCGGCGGCAACGGCTTTATCCATGAGGGCGGCAAGTTTTTCTTCACTTCCAGCCGGATCAAGCAGTCTGCCCAGAGGTGCACCCTGACCCCAGCCCATACAGCCGGGGGATTCTACAAAGAGTTCGGTCAGAAGTTTCCGGAATTCCTTATAACCGCCCTCCCATGCTTTACCGTAATAAAGAGAGTTGGCTTCTTCATAAAGTTTGTCAAAATCGCAATGGATATCCCACATCAATTGAGCGGAAAGGTAACAGGTCTGCCACATGGCGGGATAGCGGTAATTTTTCCCGAAAAAGGGTTCTTCATTTTTTTCTCTTTTCAGAAATTCCGGATAGGGGGAATAGACGCAGAACGTACTTCCGCAATAGCCCAGAGCGGGATAACTTTTCAAATTTTCATACAGGATTTTTTCCGCAGGAAGAAAGTTGGAACCAACACTGCCCACCGCTGAAATCTCATCTCTATTGATGATATAGGGGTGTCCTGTCTTTTTCCATGCCGCCATCACTCTCATCAATTCAGCATTTACCGAACATTTTTTATCGGTAATGGTATGTTTCCAGCACTGATTGTTGAAAGAGATCATTACCTGCAATCGGGGGTCGAGTTTGACTTTTGTGGGGGGATACCAGAATCCATGATACGCCCAGCCGCCCAACGGAATGGCGGGATCTTTTTTCCATATTCTCCTGGCGATCTCCACTGTTGCAAACCAGTAACGGTCGGATACTTCCGCTTTTGTTCCACCTTTCGTTGTATCATCCAGTTTTTTACAATTTTCACACTGGCACCATACAGTTGTATCGTTATTGCCGATGGTCACAACTCTCTGATAACCATATTTGCCATACGATTTGAGTCTTTCATACAGATTTTCCGCCATAAGGTCAAGTAGTCCGGGATTACTCAAACAGGGATTGGGGCCCCAGGGAGTGCTGATAAATTTGCGTTTGCCATCCACAAGGGGGAAGTATTCCGGGTGTTCCTTATAAAGTTTTTCCATTACTTTCTGCCCTTTCCAGGCTCCCATCATTCCGCTGTAAATATGGGAGTTTCCGGCAGTGGCAACACTTTTCATGGCAAGAGCTTCATAGGCATCGGCATTTTTCGTCCGTTTGCCTTTTCTGTCAATGATAAAGTGGGGATAGATACCGTCAAACATATTGTTTCTTGCAAGGAAGGTTGCCCCGTTGAGTTCTCCTCCGCATTGAATGAGCCTGTGACGCATATAGGGATTTTTGATGGTATTCTGTTCAGGGATCGCAATGGATTTTTTTGCAGAATAGTATGTTCCGTCCTCACCGGGATAAAGGAAACGCACTCCTGCATATTTTTTCACGATCTCATAGCAGCCGGATAATGCCCCTCTGGGATTTGCTCCAATAATGTAAACGGCATCTTTCTTCACGATAAGAGCGAAACCATCTTCTTTCAAGTTTTTTGCGTCGATACCTGCTTTCTTCACAAGTTCTTTATCTGCCAGAGTTCCCACAAAGATATTTTTTGCATTTTTTTCCGCCGTATTTGTTACAGGGATCTTTGCGGAAGTAACTTTTTCTGTAAAGAGGGCTAATTCTTTTGCTCCGAAAGAAACAGGCAGGGCAGCACCTTTTTTCACCACAATATTACATTGTGTTTTGCCATTTTCCGCCAACTTGAAATCAGCGGAACATACTGCCGCATACAAAAATGCCGCAGAAAGAATAAAAATACTTTTTTTACTCATCTTGTTGCCTTGTTTTCATAATTTTATGATCGCGCTACATTAGAAACCGGTCTTTTTGGGACTTCCGCTTGCAGGATAATAGTTCCATATGGTCGTTTGACTTGTGGTATTGTAGATATCTTTGAGGTAGAGTTTTTTTACTGTCAGGTCGGTAAAAAGCAACTGGGCTGCTTTTCCGTGCCAGAATTTGAATGCACTGCTGGAATATCTCAAAGTACACATTGCCCAGCATGCCCGGTGGGGGAGTTTGACGGTGGCGGGCTTGAAGAACATATAGCCATTACCGGTAGTCCAATTCCATTGTTTTCTGTCCTGATCCTTGCATAAATACTGATTCACACTGTAAAAGCCGCGGTAGCCTTCACCGCCGGTAACTTCATCCACACTTTTGCCGGTTATTGTGGAAGCGGTGTTGCACAAAAGATGTTTTTTGAGAGAACTGGAGGTGACATAAGGGGTCGTACAAGCCGCGTCTCCTGCCGTGAAAAATTGTGTCCACATCTTTTTATCTGATGATTGATTTCCTGTGGGGTTGTTTACAAATCCGAAATAATTACCTATACTCCAATCCCTGTAGTCGGAAGCGTAGGAAGTGAACCAAAGTCCGATCTGTTTCTGCGTATTGACACATTTGATGGCGTATGCCTGCTGACGGGCCTTGTTCAATGCAGGCAAAAGCATACTTGCCAGTATGGCAATAATGGCAATAACAACAAGAAGTTCAATAAGCGTAAATGAATTCCGTTCAATATTTTTCATATTTTTCTCCTTTTGATTGAAAATTCTTTTGAGCAATATATATTATAGCTGAAAAATTTTTTATTTCAATAGTGAAAACTTACATTATTCGGCAAAAAATAAGAGAATGTTATGGAAAAGAGTTATATTTATTATGATAATGACCGCATTGCCGGAGATCCTTCCGTAAAGGTAAAAAAATATGTGGACACCAGTATCACTCCCAATGTGCAGATGTATGCGGTGGGGATGTATGCCGCAGGTGAGGAAACATATGCACCCGGCGGAA
>JAGBXB010000139.1 GCA_017629515.1 Lentisphaeria bacterium
ACGCCTGTCGGCGTATGAAGCATTTTGCGGCATTGCCGCAAAATATGAAGCACCGCAGATGCGGTATGAAGCAAAGCCTTTTCAGGCTTCATGTTTTTTGCCTTGAAATCAAGGCAAAAAAATGGCGGAGAGAGCGGGATTTGAACCCGCGATAGAGTTACCCCTATACAACATTTCCAATGTTGCGCCTTCGACCACTCGGCCATCTCTCCGTATCAGGTTTGTGCATTTAATATAGTATGTTTTTCCTGAATTGCAAGTACAAAATCGAAAAAAAATGCTTTTTTTTACTTTTTTTATATTTTCAAGCGGTAAAGTCCCGAATCCAGACGCACGATCCGGTGTTCCAATTCCAGCATAATCAGCAGGGAAGATAAAGTACTTGCCGGTAAATTGCTCTTTTCTGCAAGAATTTCCAGAGAGGCACTCTTTTCTTTCTGCAATATGGCAAGAATTTTATTGCTCTCTTCATCTCCTGTATCCGGAAGAATGGTATTTTCCTTTGCCGTTTCATTTTTATTTCCATAGGGAGAACGCTCCTCACGGATCATGTTTCTGCCGGAGGTAAAGGTGGGCAGAAACTCAAATTCTTCCAGAATATGATCAAAACTTTCCACCAGAACCGCCCCTTGACGGATCAGGGAATTACACCCCGCCGCCCCCGGATCATCCGCATGACCCGGAACAGCAAACAAGGTTTTATTCTGTTCCAATGCAAAATTTGCCGTGATCAATGAACCGCTGTTCAACCCGGCTTCCACAACCAATACTCCCGTACTCAATCCGGAAATGATCCTGTTCCGTAAGGGAAAAGTATGTCTTGTGGGATTCGTCGTCATGGGAAATTCTGAAATGACCGCTCCCCCTTTTTCCACGATCTCCCGTGCAAGAGGAACATGATCCTGCGGCTGGATCCTTGCAAGGCCGCCGCCCAATACACTTACCGTTCTTCCTCCGGCATCCAGTACCGCTCTGTGGGCGCAGGCATCCACTCCGTAAGCGAGTCCGGAAATCACAGTGAAACGGGAATATGCCGCCGCTTCCGAAAGATGTTTCGCCATTCTGCTGCCGTAATGACTCATACTCCTTGTCCCTACGATCCCCAGAGAACGCTCTCCAATATTTGGCGGAAGAACTCCTCTTACATACAAACAGAGGGGTGCATCCCGCAATTCTCTCAATACAATTGGATAATCCTCATCCTCCATCGTTACGATCTTTACCCCGCCCTTTTCCGCAAGGAGCAATTCTGCATCAAGATCCACGCTTTTTTCCCAGTTGGCGATCTTTTCTGCAAGAGTCGATCCGATACCGGGGAGGGCGGCAAGGTCTTTGGCTCCGGCTTGAAGAATATTTACAGGACTGCCGAACCGGCTTTTGAGGATATTCAATCTTGCCGGCCCTATGCCGTTAAGCATATTGAGAATGATGTAACCTTCCTGTTCTGTCATAAGAAATCATTTGTCCCTGTTTTGAAATCTTGCTTTATCCATTGCTGCAAGTACAGTTTTCCGGGGAATATCTTTTACGACTTCTCCTTTGCCGATCCCCCATAAAAGAACCAATTTCAAACTACCTTTATCGGCTTTTTTATCGTTCAGCATAACTTTATAAACTTCTTTTGCGTCAAAGCGTTCTGCAAAATAGAAGGGTAGATTATAATCATACAGGACTTTGGCAATTCTCTTTGTCTCTTCATGGCTCTGCATATTCAATTTTTCTGCAAGCATACAAGCCATATACATCCCGCAGGATACACCGAACCCATGATACATTTTACTGTATCCGTCCAGTTTTTCCAATGCGTGACCGAAAGTGTGTCCATAGTTCAAAAGTCCCCGTACAGAGGATTCTTTTTCATCTTTTGACACAATATCGGCTTTCAACTGACAGGCTCTTTGCAGGAATTCTTCAAAAAGAACCGGGTCTTTTCTGCTGATGAGGGTAAAAGCATTCTTTTCCAGGATCTCAAAAAGTTCTTTATCGAATGTTGCGGCAATTTTTATGATCTCCGCAAACCCCAGGGAAATATTATGACTTAAAATCGTATCAAGAAACAATGGGTCGATAAAGACAGCTTTGGGTTGGAGAAATGCTCCGGCAAGGTTTTTCCCCTCCGGAAGATCCACTGCCGTTTTGCCTCCGACAGAAGAATCCGCCATGGCAAGGAGGGATGTGGGGATCTGGATAAAATTTGCGCCGCGCATATATATTGCCGCAGCAAATCCGGTCATATCCCCGGTAACTCCGCCGCCAATGGCAATAAAAAAAGATTTCCGGTCAAGATGCAGTTTTGCCGCTTTCCGGCAGATTTTTTCCACGGTGGCAAAGTTTTTGCTCTGTTCCCCTTCCGGGAAAACACAGATCCCCTTTACATTCACTTTGCTTTTCAGGATAGAGGCAACTTTTTCCGCATAGGGCTGCACTCGGGAATCTGTAACAATGAGAACAGACTCCTCTTTTGTAAACTCTGCCACTCTTTGAGCAAAGTTTTCAGCAAAACACATCCCTGTTGCGATCATAACAGGGTAGGAGCGTTCCCCCAGTTTCACCTGAATACATCTTGTTTCTTTCATCTCTTTACTTCCGGAAAGGCTTATTTTTCTTTGACTTTACCGCCCCAGGCTTTCACATTTTCAGCGATAAACTCAATGATTTGATTGTGTTCCGCTTTTCCAGTGCCCTCTACTTTCATAATGGGTTCACCGAATTTGAACCATACAGGATTTTTTCTGCGGATGGGCCCCAGATCTTTGATCCATTTGCCGTTGGCAAGAAAATCGGTACGCAAGGCGAGGGGAATAATGGGAGCCGCTGCCTGTTTGGCAAGTTTTACGCCGATGGAATTAAATCCGTCCGGATCAAAAACTTCTGAACGGGTATGCTGGGGGAATATAAGTACACTTCTTCCTGCATCCAACCGTTTTTTGCCCTCTTCCATAACGATCTTAAAATCATCTCTGGGGTTGACTCTGTCCACGGCAATGCAATCCATGTGCCGCATGATGTCCCCGAAATAGGGTACATCAAAAAGAGATCTTTTGATCACAAAACAGAAATCTTTTCTGGGCAGGATCAGGGCATCGAGACAGGCGGTTTCCAGTAAACTCATGTGATTGGCAACGATCACCGCCGGTTCTTTGAATTTTGAAAGATTGTTCAACCCCCGTACATGGATCCTGCCGCCGCAACTTTCCGTGATACGCATATTTTCCAGCGCATGATCGGCAATCCCCTGTAAATCAAAATTCCCCGTTCTGCTCAATTTGCCGGAATCATAAAAAACATAGAAATTACGGAGGTAAAAGGAAAGACGGCTTCCCAGACAAAAATATTCCCAGATACTGCGGGGAAAATTTTCCGGAGTGTCGTAAGAGTCCTCTGTAAAGGGTGTTTCCGTTAAAAAACCTTCTTTGATCATAAATTTTTCCTTTCAATTCGCTGCCGCTTTTTCTGCCGCCAGTGCAAGTGCCTGATAAGTGGTTCTGCCATCATAGAGTGCCTTGCCTACAATGACTCCTTCCAGATTGTCAAAGCCCAGGGAAGCAAGACTGCCTGCATCCTCCGCTTTGGAGACCCCGCCGGAAGCAATGATTTTGCAGCCGGGGACTTTTTTGCACAGGAGAGAGGTGGGCCCGATACTGGGGCCGGTAAAGGCTCCGTCAGTAGATATATCGGTAAAAATAATTCTTTTTACCCCGATGGAAACCATCTTTTCCGCAAGATCGAGAGCAGAAACTTTACTTGTTTCCAGCCAGCCGCGGACAGCCACAAAACCATCTCTGGCGTCAATGCCGATAACTACTTTTTCCGCTCCGAATTTTTCAATAAAGGCTTTTGCCAGATCCGGATTTTCGCAGGCGGCAGTTCCCAGGATCACACGGGCCACACCCAGAGAAAAGAGTTTTTCCGCATCTTCCAGTGTCCGGATGCCTCCGCCGATCTCACAGGGAATTTTTACACTTTTGCAGATCTTTTCAATACATTCACAATTTACCGGATGTCCCTCTTTTGCCCCATCCAGATCCACCAGATGGATGAGAGGAGCCCCAAGTTTTTCCCATTCAACAGCCTGGGAGGCAGGATCTGCATTGTAAACGGTTTCTTTATTATAATCGCCTTGAAAAAGCCGTACACAACGGCCTCCACGCATATCAATAGCCGGAAAAATCTGCATAGCCATAAAAAAATCTGAACTTTCTTTGTTATTTATTTCTCATCCCTTATGAGCAAGAGAGGCACTTCCAGAATCCTGAAAGTGCCTGCTGCTTAACGGGGTGCTTTTTTATTTACCCATGGCCTTTTTGTAACTTTCGATAGCCACAGCCAGACCCCGTTTGAAATCCCATGAGGGTTTGAAATTTGTACTGCGGATCTTGTCCACTGCCGCAAGTGAGTGACGGATGTCACCAGCCCGCTCGGGAAGATGAACGATTTTTGATTTGGAATCGGTGAGTTCCACAATCATTTCTGCAAGTTCCTGAATGGTGATCTTGCCGCCGTATGCCATGTTATATACGCCGGTATAATCGTTTTCCGCCATATACAAATTGGCTGCCGCAATATCTTTTACAAACACAAAGTCTCTTGTCTGACCGCCATCACCGAAAATGGTGATGTCCTCATTGGCAAGGGCTTTGGTAATGAAGATGGGTACTGCCGCCGCATAAGCACTTTTGGGGTTCTGACGGGGACCGAATACATTGAAATAGCGCAGACAGGCTGTCTGCAATCTGCCGGTATTGGCAAACATTTCACAATAGTATTCATCTTCCAGTTTTGTAATGGCATAAGGACTTTTGGGGGCAGGGGCCATGGTCTCCACTTTGGGGGAGACAGGGTTATCCCCGTACACTGCGGCAGAGGTACTCAATACAAGTTTCTTCACCCCGGCTTTTGCGGCCTCTTCCAGAACGGTGATCGTACCGAGAGAGTTGATCTCGTTACATTCCACGATCTTTTCCATGGATTCCGGAACACTGATCAGAGCGGCAAGGTGGAAAATATAGTCCACACCTTTTACGGCTTCCGCTACAACTGCACGGTCACGGATATCCCCCTCGATGAGTTCACATTTGAGTCCTTCAAGGTTTTCTCTTTTCCCGGTACGGAAATTGTCCAGGACACGGACTTCATATTTATTCTGGTTTTCTTCAACGATGTGACTGCCGATGAAGCCTGCTCCACCGGTAACAAGTATGCGTTTCATCTTAAATAAACTCCCTGGTTATCTTATCAAATTCTTCAGCTTTTTCCATGAGACGCTGTACCAGAGTGAACTGGGTGCGGCAGCGGTCAAGGTTGTGATTTTCCCTGTGGGTTTTGAAATAGACATCGCCGGCAAGGAAGTCGGTAAGGAATCTTACGCCGATCTCAAAGGTGATCAACTGACCGGAGAAGGGCAGAAGTTCCATTTCCACAGTATTGAGACAGCCCTGACAGCCTTCCAGATATCCTTTCACCAACTGACGGAAAATGTTGGAGCGGGCCTGTACTTTTGTAAGATCTTTTTCATCTTCCGCAGCAGGGGAGAGACTTGTGCGCATCATATCTCCGAAGTCATACAAGGCGGAGCCGGGCATGACGGTATCCAGGTCAATTACGCAGATCCCTTCCATGGTCGCATCATCCAGAAGAACGTTATTGAGTTTCGTATCATTATGGGTGATGCGTTCCGGGATCGTGCCTGCTGCCATAAGATCCACAACTTTGGAAGCGATCTTTCTGGTATTCTGCACAAATTCGATTTCCGCTTTTGCCAGACTTGCTCTTCCGCAAACATCCTTTGCCAATGCTTCATCAAAATCTTTCAGCCGGGAGGGGGTATCGTGGAAGTGGGGAATCGTTTCAAAAAGACGGGGCTGGGGAAGGTCGGAAATAAGCATCTGGAATTCCCCGAATGCCTTTGCCGCTCTGTATGCCTGTTCTTCTGTTTCCAGAATATCGTAGGTGCGGGCGCCGTCAATAAAACGGTATGCACGCCAGCAGCCGCCTTCATCGTCAAAACAATAATATTTCCAATCCTTTGTGGGGAAAAGATGGATGCAGCGGCGTTTCAAACCCGGAACTCCATACTGCTTTTTGGCAATATGATGTACCACACGGGAAATATTGCTCATCAACTCATCGGGATTTTTGAAGATGTTGGTATTGATCTTCTGGAAAATATAGGTATCTTCCTTGTCTTCCCTGCCGAATACCACTTTATATGTATCGTTGATATGACCGCTTCCGTAGGGCTCCACGGAACGGCACTGTTTTGTGATCTTGTAGTTGCTGAGAACGGATTTTCTGAAAACTTCGATGTCCATAGTTACAAATTACTCCAAAGGTGAGGGGTAGATCTTTTGCGCAACAAGAGCCCGTATGGATTCCTGCACGCGGGGTTTATCATCACGGTAAGTTACCCCGAACCAGGAGTCTGTACTGTGCAATACCTTGACACTTGCGTCTCCAGAACTGATCAGGGAGGCAACTGCCGCCGGTATATAAAATTCAGATTTAAGTTCCGTTCCCTTCTTTGCCAGAAATTCGGAGAACAGCACTTCCAGATGTTGGAAGATGGATGGACGGAATCCCCAGAAGTTCATGGAGGCAATTTCCCCTCCGGTAAGAGGTACTTTTGTACCGTCTTCTTCTGTAAATTCCGCCGCCCCGCCGGAAACGGGGAGGATGTTCGTCCTCTCTGTCACTGTCCGGAGAAAGTTCTCCTTATCTGTGACACAGATGCCGCGGGCTACTGATCCGAATTCGGAAAGAGTCCTGCGCAATTCAAATCCAACCATATAGTGACGGTTTGCGGGGGCATCTTCCTTAAAGGCTTCCGCCAGCGCAGAATAAGCACTGCGCCCGTAAAAATCGTCAGCATTGATCGCCGCAAAAGGCTCATTGATCTTGGAGGCGGCACTCATAATGGCGTGCCCGGTTCCCCAGGGTTTCACTCTTCCTTCCGGCACTTTGTAGGGTGCGGGAAGATCGTTGAGATCCTGGAAAGCATATTCCACATCAACTTTGTTCTCCCACTTGGAAGAAACACATTCACGGAAATCTTTTTCAATATCCTTGCGGATGATAAATACAACTTTACCGAAACCGCTTTTGAGAGCATCATAGATGGAGTAATCCAGAATGATCTCTCCGGAAGGCCCCACAGGGTCGATCTGTTTCAGTCCGCCATAACGGCTGCCCATTCCGGCGGCGAGTACGAGAAGTGTGGGTTTTGTCATATTCTCACTCCTTTCAGCCGATCACAGGCAGACTTCCGGCGGCAACAGCCTGACCGTGTCTGCGGTTTTTCTCATCGGGGATGCAGAATTCCACTTTATCTGCGTATTCGGGGAATTCTTTCTTCAATACTTCACCTGCTTTGGCAAGGATGATGTCCCCGCCCTTACCGGTGGTCACGCGACCGAGGATGAGCAGTTTTTCAATGCTGTAAAATTCGCACCAGCGGGCAATGGTATAACCGAAGCATACGCCGATACTGTTGTAAATTTTTTCTGCACGGCTGTCGCCCTGTTCCATAAGTTTCTGAACTTCTTTAAGCTGTTCGGGGAACTTCATATCTTTGGGGAGGCTGATGCCTGCTTCGGGAACCAGACGGGCGACACCCTGCTGACAGAAATACTGTACGGCACAACCCAGATCTCCGCTCCATTCGTCTGCGGGTGCTCCCTCACGGTAGTCCACGGGAACGAAAGCGAGTTCATTGAGCCAGTCAGTGATATTTCCTTCGGGATTGACATATCCTCCGGCAACACTTGTACCCATGGAGATGCCCAGAACGCTGTTGGAATTGAGTTCCATGGAGCCTGCAAGAGCCGTTACTTCCCCGTCATTGACCACTTCAAAAGGAACATTCCATTCTTTGGCGATTTCCAGGAAAAGATCTTTTACTTTCCCTTCAAACTGATCTTCCGGAATACCGCGGAAGAGAGAGGCAAGACGGACACGGTTGTTTACATATACTCCTGCGGAACTTCCACCGATGGCATCCACTCTGGGCAGTTTTGCAGCTGCGCGTTTCAGAGTATCATTGATCCCGTCTTTATGGTAATTCACATCGCTTTCAAAGTAGGGGTCCCAGGGGACTTCTTCACTGAATACCACTTTCCCGTCGATAAGAGCAGCGCATTTTCTGTCGGAACCGCCCAGGTCGAATCCGATACGGCATCCTTCCAGATGGCGTCCCAGGGGTTTGGTGGGTTCTTTTGCAGCGGGGGCATCGGCAAGATCACAGGCAATGATCTGCATTTTGTTGCTGTAAATACGCCCCATCATGGCGTAATCGAAAGCGCGTTCCCCTTTTTCAGAGTAGATCTCTGCAATTTTTTCTGCTACTTCGGGAGCACCTGCGATCGTGATCTTATACCCGCCGCGCATCCACAGAAGACCTTTCACAAGTCTTTCCACATGACGGACATTGGCAGCCATTTCCCCGGCATCGGCTTTGTCAAAAACGATGGTACGGATGACGCTTACGCTTTCTTCCGTGCGTTCCACAGCAATGGCCACTTCTTTGGCTCTGCCGGAGGCATTGACCTCTTTTTTGAATTCACGGTCCCACAAAACTGCGGGAATAAAATCCTTGTCCAATTCGGGGATCATCCCGCATTTTGCTGCATTGTTGATCTTTGTCAGCATTTGACGCTCCTTTTTTATTCTGTTGCAAAATTGCAAATGTTATAATATTTCTTCCTTTAACATACACTTTACCGGCACTTTTGTCAACTCCTTATTTTAATTTTTTACATGAGGAGTGAATATTTTATATGAAAAAACTGCTGCGGGGTGTGAAAATATCTGAATGAGGAAGTGATTTCAAAAATTGCCGAAAGTCTGAAAAGTTGTTTCTTACATCTGCCGGAGAAGCATTTCCGGCTGTCCGTACGGGGGGGGAGTCAGCCTCAAAAACTTCTCCTGACTTTGCCATTTCCCTGATTATTGATTTTCTCTCTTTTTTTTATTTTTTTTCCGGTTTTTCTGTGCTTTTTTCGTGAAAAATATGCAGAAAAAGAAAAAAAACGCTTTTTTTGAGAAAAAAATATCTTTTCAGACTTGCAGAATGGGGAAAGTACTGTATATTTCCTCTATGGTATCATAACTGAAAAAATCAAGGAGGTTCAATTATGGGAGGATCACCGAAGATCACACTTCTCTCCGAGCAGTTGAGGGGGAAAACTTATGAACTGACTAAGGATGTTTATACTGTAGGGCGTATTGAAGAGCGGGATATCTGCATTACCGATCCCACGATCAGTACTTTCCACTGCACGTTTACAAAAGAGGGGAATACCTATATCCTGCGGGACAATAACAGTACCAACGGAACAAAGATCAACAATGCCTCTGTTTCCGAACAGGAATTGCGTAATTCCGATATTATTCAGATGGGGGATGTGGAGATGCTTTATTACTGTGAGGAAAAGTCCACGCAGACTACCACCCGTACACTGACCGGGATCAATCTCACAGATAATCTTTCCTCCTCTTCTTCCGTTACAAAAATGGATGCGATCTCTCCCAGATCTCTGGAAACAGACAGGGAGAAAAACCAAAAAGTACAGATGGCCATTTACGGCGTTCTCGGTGTGTTGGGGCTTGCTGTTCTCGGCTTGATCGTCTGGCTGGTTCTGGGAATGTTTGCCTGACAGGGATGAAATGAAAAAGTTTCCACAGCAGGGGAACTTTTCCGGAAATAAAAAGTCTGTAAGAGTGAGATACTTGTTTTACGGGAGAGTCTGCGCCGGCAGTATGCGCAGAGTCTCCTTTTTGACAATATGGAATAACGAACAATAAAATACCCATGTGGAGAAAGTGAATACTGAAAAATATGAAAAACACAAAAAATGGAAAAAGTCCGGTCTTTGCAGTGATCATCTGGATGCTGATCTTCCTTGCTCTGGGGGCGATCTTTGTCGCAAGAGCCAACCCCGCTCTTATGGGCAGTCAGGAGTGGACGCAAACAAAATTTGAACAGGCGCTGGCGCAGAAAACGATCCTTACCGCCAATATGATGCCCGAATCAGATAATGTCTATTATATCGAAGGGGAATATTCCATTCCTGTTTCTGCGGAAAAAAAGGCGAATAGTGTTGATGTGCGGGAGAAAAAGGCAAAAGGAAAGAAAAGTGCCAATCTTTACTCCGCAAGAGTGATGATGACTCCTGCCATCATGCAGAATCTTGCCACGGCAAAAGTGACGGTTTTACAGAAAGATGTGTGGTGGAAATCCCTTCTCATCCAACTTGTGATCGGTGCTGTTGTGATCGTCTTCATCTATTTCCTTATTGCCCGTCAGATGGGGAAAGCCGGACACGATGCCATGCAGTTCGGGAAAAGCCGTGCAAGAGTCATCATGCCCGATGAACACAGAAAGACCTTTGATGATGTAGCCGGATGCGATGAAGCAAAAGAAGAGACCAAAGAGATCGTGGATTATCTGCGTGATCCTCTCAAATACAAACTCCTGGGCGGAAAAATCCCCAAAGGAGCATTGCTTGTAGGCCCTCCGGGTACAGGGAAAACTCTTATGGCAAAGGCTGTCGCCGGGGAAGCAAGTGTCCCCTTCTTTGCCATCAGCGGTTCCGACTTTGTGGAAATGTTTGTAGGGGTGGGTGCAAGCCGTGTGAGAGATATGTTTGAACAGGCAAGAAAAGCCGCGCCCTGTCTTATTTTTATTGACGAAATTGATGCTGTGGGCAGATCCCGCTTTACCGGGATAGGCGGCGGACATGATGAAAGGGAACAGACCCTCAATGCCCTGCTTGTGGAAATGGATGGTCTCACTTCTTCCGAAGGGGTGATCCTGCTTGCCGCCACCAACCGGGTGGATGTGCTTGATCCGGCATTGCTGCGTCCGGGACGGTTTGACAGGCAGATCGTTATTGATCTTCCTGATATCGCCGGAAGAAGAAAGATCCTGGATGTTCATGCCAAAACAGTGAAACTGGATAAAGATGTGGATCTGGATGTGATCGCAAGATCCACACCCGGTTTCAGCGGAGCGGATCTTGCCAATCTGATGAACGAAGCCGCCCTACTTGCCGCCCGTTACGATCAGAAAGCCGCTACACAGGAAAATATGGAAGAAGCCAGAGATAAAGTTTGCTGGGGCAGGGAACGGAAAAGCCGGAAGATCTCCGAAAAAGAACGCCGTCTTACTGCATGGCATGAGGCGGGCCACGCGATCCTCACTCTTTTCTGTGAACATGCCACCCCCCTGCACAAAGTGACCATCATCCCCCGTGGAATGGCTCTGGGGATGACTATGATGCTTCCGGAAGAAGACCGTTATTCCCGTTCCAAACTGGAAATGATCGACGAAATGATCGTCTGCATGGGCGGGCGTGTCGCCGAGGAACTGGTTTTCGGCGATATTACCGGCGGTGCGGCGCAGGACATCAATCAGGCTACAAGCATTGCCCACGCCATGGTATGCAAATTCGGTATGAGTGAAAAACTCGGCCCTGTGCGTTACGGCAGCCGTTCCGAACATATCTATCTTGGTAAAGATATTACCAGAAGTCAGGAATTCAGTGAAGAAACTGCCCGTGAGATCGATCTGGAAGTGAAAGCACTTGTCAGTGCCGCAAAAGCGAAGGCTACCGACATTCTGGGCAGGGAAAAAGCCAGAATGGATCTTCTTGCGGAAACTTTGCTGGAAAAAGAGACTCTTTCCGCTTCCGAAGTACGGATTCTTCTGGATCTGCCCGCCCCTGAAAAAGAGGAAAAGGCGGATACTCCGGAAGAACCTGCTGCTTCCGCAGAAAGTGCAGAAGCCGTACAGGCATAAAAAACAGGACGGAAATATATGACAAGAGAGGAACTCTTCCTTTGCTGTAAAGAAACCAGAGAAGGAGTCATCATCTCCTGTCATGTCCGCCCCGGAGCCTCGAAAACAGAGTGTGCCGGTCTTTACGGGGAGTCCATGAAACTTACGCTGAAAGCACCCCCTGTGGATGGGAAAGCCAATAAGGAACTTTGCCGTTTTTTTGCGGAAAAGTGTTCTCTTGCCAAATCGGCAGTTTCCCTTGTTTCCGGTGAGACCTCCCGGGAGAAAAGAGTTTTGCTTGCAGGGGGAACTCTGGAAAAAATCATTTCCTCTTTTTGATTTTTCAACAGGTGAAAGGAAAAAATTATGGAAAAATATGAACCTTTTGCCCATCTGAAAGAGGGAGCTGACGTTGTGGTCGCATTCAGTGGCGGTGTGGATTCTTCCGTTGCGGTACACCTTTGTAAAGAGGCAAAATTAAAGGTGCGTGCTGTTTTTCTCTCCCTTCTGGGAAAAGAAAATATCCCTTATGAAAAACTCCAACGGGGCGCGGAAAAACTTTCCGTTCCTCTGGAAATCCTTGAATATTCCTCCCTTTTTGAAGAAAAAATCATCCGGTACTGCTGGGAGGAGTATGCGCAGGCAAGAACACCCAATCCCTGTGCAAAATGCAATCCACTTTTCAAATTCGGTATATTGTCAGAATATGCAAAAGAGAAGGGCTGTGCAGCTCTGGTGACAGGACATTATGCAAGGATATTGCGTAATGAAAACGGTACATGCGGACTTTATAAAGGAACATTTCTCCCTAAAGATCAATCCTATTTTCTTTTCGGGCTCACGCAGGAACAGCTTGCCGGAAGTATATTCCCTCTTGGAAATATGAACAAAGAGGAAGTGAAAACTCTTGCCGCTTCCCTGGGGCTGGAAAGTGCAAAGGAAAAGGAGAGTCAGGATATTTGTTTTGCGCCCGCTGATTCCTCTTTGTTCGGCGAATATCTGCGCCAGAAATTTCATGGGGAAGCGATAACGGGAAATTTTGTTTCCCCTGCCGGAAAGATATTGGGGAAACATTGCGGACTGCACCGTTATACCATTGGACAGAGAAAAGGAATGGGGATCGCGCTGGGAGTACCCGCTTATGTGACAAAATTATGCCCCCATGACGGAAATATCGTTGTCAGTACGCAGGAAAAAGATCTGTTTTCCAGTTTTGCAACACTGGAAAATACTGTTTTTACAGATGAAAAAACGGCGGAAAAAAGTGAATTTGAGTGTGAAGTAAAAGTCAGATACCGTTCAAAAGGGGTACACTGTAAGGTGATAAAAAACGGGGAAAAATGTTATCAGATCCAATTTGATGAGGCTGAAAGGGCAGTGACGCCGGGTCAGGCGGCAGTATTCTATGACGGGGAACATTTGCTGGGCGGCGGTTGGATCGTATAAAATTTTTTATAAAAAAAGCATTTCAGCTGTGCAAAAGTATAATATGCGTGTATATTATTAATAATAATACCGGAAAAATACGGAGTCATTATGGAAGAAATAAAAAAAATGGAAATACAATTATATCCTCTCCTTTTTGAACCTGTTTATAAAGAAAGGATCTGGGGCGGGGAACAGTTGAAGAATACTCCCGGAAGAGCTGTGCCGGAAACCGGTCTGCCGGTGGGGGAGGCGTGGGAGATCTGTGACAGAAAAGATCTTTCAAGTATTGTGGAAAACGGAGTCCTGAAAGGGAAAGACCTCCATTATGTTTTGAAAAATCACCGGGCTGCTCTTCTGGGCAGTGCCGCAGGATATGTTATGGATGACGGGGAGGAGTATTTTCCGCTTCTTGTAAAATTGATCGATGCGGCAAGCCGTCTTTCCCTGCAGGTGCATCCTTCCGCCGAACATTGCCGTATTCTGGGCAAAGGGGAGGAGAAAAATGAGTTGTGGTATGTTATCCGCAGTGAAAAAGATGCCCGGATTTTTGCAGGGTTGAGTCCTATGGTGACAAAGACACAGTTTATGGATGCCCTGGAGGGCGGTGATGGAGAACTGGAAGAACTGCTGCAAAGTTTTGATGCCGCTGCCGGAGACGCCTATTTTATCTATGCAGGAAGACTTCATGCCATTGGCGCAGGGGTGCTGCTTCTGGAGATCCAGCAGAATTCCGATACGACATACCGGGTAAGCGATTGGGGAAGAACTTGTGCGGACGGCAGTAAAAGGGAACTGCATATAAAGGAAAGTATGACTTGTATCGACTTTACGGAACGCACGGTTGCCCGGATCACCGGAGCAAGCGATTCTTCCTTCCATAACAGAAAATATACCATATTGGATAAATGCGGATATTTTCAGGTGACAGATCTGAAACTTGTGGAAGAGATCCATGGCAATACGGAAAGCAGCTCCTCTTTCCATCTTCTTTCCGCGATCGATCACGATGTGAGAGTGGAAACTTCTGCGGGCAGTACCCTTGTCCCGGCTTCCCGTACCTGCCTTATCCCTGCCTGTACCGGAAGATACAGGATCGTTCCTCTTGTAAAAGCAGGGGAATGTGCCGATGTGATTCTGACAACAAGATAAATCATCATAACAACAATATAATAAATACAAGGAAGAAAAATGAATCTGCAATGTATGGAAAGACTTCCCGGTGCTCTGGCAAAAGAGTTCCCGGCAGTGGAATTGCCCGCCGGTTTTACCATCACTCCCGAACAGTGTCCGGAGGGAATGGAAGGGGATATAACCATCAACTGTTTCCGGTTTGCCCGGATCTTCAAAGTTGCCCCGGATGCGGTTTCCGCCGCAGTGGAAAAAGTACTGGGGAATGATCCCGATGTGGAAAAAGCAAGCCGTGTCAAGGCTTTTGTCAACGTTACATTGAAAGCGGAAGCCCTTTTCCGGGATACTCTTGCCGATACGGAAAAGATTTTTGCCGAAGGCGTGCTTCCTGCGGAAAAAAGAAAAAAGATCCTTATCGAATTTTCCGCCCCCAATACCAATAAACCCCAGCATCTGGGACATGTGAGAAATAATACTCTGGGGGCTTCTGTAAGTGCGCTTCTTGCCCGGGTGGGGCATGACGTTGTGCCTGTGAATCTGGTCAATGACCGGGGGATCCATATTTGTAAATCCATGCTTGCCTATGAAAGATTCGGGAACGGGGCAACTCCGGAAAGTACCGGAATAAAAGGCGACCATCTGGTAGGGGATTTTTATGTGAAATATAATGATCTTCTGAAAGAACAGATCACGGAACTGCGGGGGAAACATCCTGAATTTGCCGATAAGACAGATGAAGAACTTTTCCTGGAAACGGAATGCGGCAGTGCCGCCCAGGAGATGTTGAGAAAATGGGAAGCCGGAGATGAGAATGTTGTGGCACTCTGGAAAAAGATGAATTCCTGGGTCTTTGACGGATTCAATGCCACCTACGAGCGTCAGGGTATAAAGTTCAAAAAAGTCTATCTGGAAAGCAATACGTATCTTCTGGGAAAATCCACAGTCGGGGAAGGACTGGAAAAAGGCGTGTTCCAGAAAAGAGAAGATGGGGCAGTGATCGCGGATCTGGGGAAACTGGGGACAAAGGTGCTGCTGCGTTCGGATGGAACAAGTGTATATATCACCCAGGATATCGGGACAACTATGCTCAAATATAATGAGTTCACTCCGGACAGCATGATCTGGGTGGTGGGCGATGAACAGAATCTCCACTTCCAGATGCTCTTTAAGATCCTGAAAAGCATGGGCAACAACTGGGCGGACAGTCTTTACCACCTTTCTTACGGGATGGTGAATCTGCCTACCGGTAAGATGAAGAGCCGGGAAGGGACAGTTGTGGATGCCGATGATCTTTTTGATGAAATGCACCGCCTTGCCAGGGAAGCCACTCTGGAACGGGTCGGGGAGGAGATCCCGGAAGATCTGGAAGAACGTTCTGAAATTATCGGTATGGGGGCATTGAAGTTCATGCTTCTGAAAATCAACCCCAAGACCACGATGCTGTTCGATCCCAAGGCCTCTCTGAAATTTGAAGGGGATACAGGGCCTTATGTGCAGTATGTGTGTGCGAGGATCAACTCTATTGCAAGGAAAGCAGCGGAACGGAATATCGATATAACGGATAAAGCGATCGATTGGAGTCTGCTTTCTTCTGAAGAAGAACGTTCTCTTGCCGTTTGTGCCGCCCTGTATCCGGAAACATTGAAACTTGCCGCTGAAAAGATGGATTGTTCCACTCTTGTCAATTATCTTTTGAATCTGGCAAAAGCCTTCAATCGTTTCTATCGTGAAAAACAGGTGTTGAATGCGGAAGATCCCAAAGTGGCAAAGGCCCGTCTTGCGGTCTGCTGCGCTGTAAGAGATATTTTGAGCGATGGCTTGAAAACTCTTACCATTGGAATTCCCCGGGCAATGTAAAAAATAACAGAGAGAATAAAAAAGTCATCCGGAACAAAGTCAATACTGACAGAGTTTTGGAGACTTTTGAAATTACCTCAATGCACATTTTTCAAAAGGTTGCTGTAAAATACGGCAACCTTTTTTTTGCGCCTTTCCGGAAGTGAAAAAGGTTTTTCAGAGGATATCCATTGTTCCGGTGGAGGGGTGGTCTTGCAGAAATTTATAGATACTTTGCGCCATTTCTTCACCGATGCCGGGGACTCTTTCTGCAATATCAGCGGGAGTGGCTTTCCGTAATCTGGTAACGGAACCGAAGGCTTCCAGAATAGCCTTTTTCCTTGCCTCTCCGATATTGGGGATTTCATCAAGAAGGGAATTCTGGATGGCACGCAGACGCAGAAGCCTGTTATACGTAATGGCAAAACGGTGGGATTCATCCCGGATCGCCTGCAATAATTGCAAGGCGGAAGAGTCTTTCGGGAGAAGAACGGGATCACTTTTTCCCGGGAGAAAAACCTCTTCATTGCGTTTGGCAAGTCCGATAAGGGCAAAGGGGGGACTTTTCAGATCCACCAGAGCTTGAAGCGCATAAGATAACTGCCCTTTGCCTCCATCCACTACCATAAGATCCGGCAGGGGATATTCTCCGGCAAAAACTCTTTTGAAATGCCTTGTGATGACTTCCCGCATCGTGGCAAAATCGTCCACCCCCTCTACGGAACGGATACGGAAATGCCGGTATTCACTTTTGGAGGGTTCTCCATTGCGGAATACCACCATGGAGGCAACGGAAAGAGTACCGGAAATGGTGGAGTTGTCAAAGCAGATCATATATTTGGGGGCGGTTTTCAGTTTTAATGCTCTGCGCAAAGATTCCACTGCGGCTGCTCCGGAACCGTGCAGAGGAATGGCTGCATCGGCGAAATCCCGTTTGGGAGGCTTGTAAAGGGATTCGATATTCTGGGAAATATCCCGTAACGCCGCCGCTTTTTCAAAATGCTGTGCGGCAGCTTCCGCCATCATTTTTTCTTTCAGTGCGGCAAGGACGGGGGCAGTTTTTCCGTTAAGCACATCCATAAGGGCATCCAGATTTTTCCGGTAATCCTCTCTGGAAATCATCCCCACACAGGGGCAGGGACAGTCTTTCACATGGGCGGCAAGGCAGTGTTTTCTGTCCTCTTCCTTTAACTCCCTTGTCCGGCAGAAACGCAAATGGAAAAAGCGGATGAGGAATTCCAGAGTCTGTTTCAGCAGTCCCCCGTGGGGGAATGGGCCGAAATAGAGACAGGAATCATCTTTCTGCAACCGGGCAAGACGGGGAGTGGGGTAGTCTTCCGTAAGATCTATTTTTACGGAAAGCAGTCTTTTGTCATCCCGCATTAATACATTATATTTAGGGGCATATTTTTTTATGAGTCTTGTTTCCAGAATAAGGGATTCATCTTCATTGCGTACCGTGATGCACTCCCACGAAGCAATGGAGTGGATGAGGGAGCGCAATTTGGGGGATTGACGGGATGTACGCGATGGCTGGAAATACTGGGACATGCGGCGGCGCAGATTGGAGGCTTTGCCAACATAGATGACTGTGCCGAATGTATCCCGGTAGATATAAACTCCCGGTTTGGCGGGGATGTCCCCCGGATAAAAACTTACAGCCATATTCTGTCCCTCTTTTTTTGAAAACCGTCCTGCCGCATTTCTTTACATGCCTTTGAAAAATTTAGTCCATGATCCTTGAAAATTCAAATGGGAAGCGGATATTTTTTAAAGAATGTTGAAAAAATGGTGTTTTTAATGAAAAAAGCGAAAAAAAATGGAAAAAATATTCTCTTACACTTGAAATTTCTGCATGGAAATAGTATGTTTATGTCCGGTAAAGTATGGAAAGGTGTTTTTTGAGAATTTTCTTGATGGAAAAATAAGCCTTTTTGTATGAAAAAAATGGGAAAAAAGTTTAAAAAAGGAAAAAGGAATGCGTAAACAGGTCTTGACAGGAATTCTGCTTGCTGCCTCCGTAATGTTCGGTGTGTCTTTTGACGCATTCGCACAGAAAAAGGGACGGACGATGCCTGCTGTGCTGGCAGACGATATTTCTGTTTTCTTCTCTTTTCCTGATACTCCCCATGTGAGTTATGAAAAAAATACCATTGGGTCTCCCCGGAAAGTGGATTATAAATGGATGCTTGTTAAGGTGCAATACCGTTTCAATTCCGGACTTTCCGTCCATCAGAAACCCGGATTTGTCTATGATAATATGCGTTGTGAAATCGCAATGCGTACCATTGCTTCCAAGCAGGGATGGATGAAAAATTACTGGTTTACCGGTACGCAGCAGTTTTATTCTGTGATCCCCGGAAAGTCTGGAACGCAACATGAAGTATTGTTCTTCATGCCTCCTCCGTTGTTGTATAAGTGCACGGGCGGGAACAAACTGGTAACGAAACTCTTCCGGGATTGTATCGTTTATGTCCGTTTTTATAACGCTGAAAATAAACTTATCGGCAGACGGATCTGGGCAGGAGCCATCAAAGGCGGGAAACTCAATAAACAAATGGAAAGTACAGCTGTGAAAGCATACAACAGAATGAATGATAATCCCGCCAATAAGATCGTAAATGGCTTGTGGAGCCAGGAAAAGACTCCGTGGCAGTACCTTAATGCTGACAGAGTGGATCTGCCGCTTCCTGTTTTTGATACAAAAAACACTTTTTCCGGGAAAAACAGAACAGAAGAGAAACTTGCGGATTCAAACGGGAAGAGTGAAAAAGATACAACCGAACTGAATAATGAAGAAAGTACAAATAATGGGGTTGCTGACGCGGAGGCAACTGCTGAAAATGTTGAATTTACCCGCCCCGAAGATGTGCAGAACCGGAAAAAGAGAAGGAAATAATAATGGCTGTAAATAATTATGTACTTTGCCTTGATGTAGGCGGAACAACGATCAAAGCTACAGAATATTTATATTCCGTTGCAGGGGAAATGATCCTGGAGCGTTTTGCATATCTGGATTACGGAAGAGATCTGGAAGATGATTCCTCCGAGGAGGCAGCTGCATTGCACAACAGTATGATGGCGGATGCGGTCAAAAAAATCATCCTTGAAAATAATTTCAAAGCGAAAAAAGTAAATCTGTGTCTTTCCGGAAAAAATACCTATATCAAATTCGTCAAACTTCCTTCAATGGTGAGTGATGAAAAGAAACTCAAACAGATCATTGAGTTTGAAGCCGCTTCCGCCATTCCTTTTGAACTTGACGGCGTGGTATGGGATTCCCAGATTATAAGCAAAGATCCTGAACAGGCAGAGATCGAAGCCATGTTCGTTGTTGTGAAACGGGAAGAGTTGGAATTTGTCACCGATCTTATTGAAAAACTGGGGAAAGAGGTCGTTCTGATCGATGTAGCCCCCACCGCTATATATAATGCGGCAAAAGCCAACGGTATCGGTACGGAAGGGTGCGAAATGATCCTGAATATCGGAGGAAGCTGCTCTCTGCTGATTTTTGCAGATAAAGGCAGATTCTTCACCAGGCTGATCCCCATTGCAGGAAATGCTGTCACCCATCAGATCAGTAAGGAATTCGGTATTTCCTATGCCGATGCGGAAGAGATGAAACGCAAACACGGTTTCGTTGCTCTGGGCGGGGCTTATGAAGAACCGGATTCTGAAGTAGCGACCGTTATCTCCAAAATCGTCCGTAATGTAATGACCCGTCTCCACGGGGAGATCAACCGCTCCATCAATGTGTACCGTTCCCAGCAGGGGGGCAGAAAACCGGATAAGATCTATCTTTCCGGCGGCAGTTCCGTTATGGAATATACTTTGCGTTTCTTTGAAGATAAACTGCATATTCCTGCTGAATATTTCAATCCTTTCCAGAAGATCGCCATCGGTCAGGAAGTGGATAAGGAGATGCTTGCAGAATTCGCTCCTGCGTTCCCTGAAACCACCGGTCTGGCTGTGCGCAATGCCACCACCTGCCCGCTGGAAGTGGCATTGGTACCGGTTTCCATGCGCCGTTGCCGGGATTTCCGTGAAAGAAGCACTTATTTTTACGCATCCACCGTGTGTTTCCTTTTGATCGTGCTTATTACATTCCTCTGTTTTATTCAGCAGAAAGAAATTACAGGTGAAAAACATACTATTGCTGATAAAAGATACAGAGAATTGAAGCATGTCGGGGACAGAGTACGCAACGCAGCCAATAACTTCAACAGCCAAAAAGGTGCGTATGATGCCGCTTGCAATATTCTGAAAGAACGCAGTATCTGGCCGGAAAAACTGGAAAAGATCCAGGATTTGCTTCCGGAAGGGGTATGGCTTTCCTCCTTTGCTTTCGGAGTGGCTGCCAATGAGCCGAAAAAAGAGGATAACCGCAGCCGTCGCAGACGCAGACAGCAGGAAGAAATGATGTTTGAAGAGCCCTCTTTCGATGAACCGAAAGCTCCTGTTGCTCCCACTGTTTTCGATACGGTGAATTTTACATGTCACTATCTGAAAAAGAATGATGAGGATATACGTGGAAAATTCCTTGCCAATCTGGAAAAATCCGGACTATTCCAGTTGACAAAGGATGCGGCTGAAACAATGGTTCAGACGGTCAGTCCCGGAGCGGGGGCATATAATATTGTCACATTCAAGATCTCCGCCAAACTCAAAGATAATGTAAACAGGTGAAGATTGATAGAAGGAACAGCGTATTATGGGTACTTTTTTTAAGAAAAACATATTCTTTTTTGTGATTTTTTCTGTTGTATTCGGCATATCCGTATTTCTGCTTGTAATGGATATTTCCATGTACGGAGAAATCAGTGAGAGTACAGAAAAGATCAAGGCTGCCACCGAAAATTATGACAGGGAACGGAAAGCAAAAGTCCATCCTGTGGATCAGAATGCTGATAAGATTGATGAAGATACCGTTGAATTGAAAAAACAGGTTATTGAATTACAACGGAAATTCGGCGGTCAGTACAGAAAGTTCCTGCTTGTTTTTGCAAAGGAAACGGGTTTTACAGAAGATGTGCTGCTCTCTGAATTCAAAAAACACTTTGACGAATACAAAGTAAAAAATGGAGAAAGGGAAGAAACCCTTGCCGAGATCCTGAACAGAAATCCTTATTATATCAAAGACCAGGTATTTTTCAGATTTATGGACGATTACCGTGAAAAACTTGCTCTGCGCCTTACTGTTGCGGAAGAAAAGAAGAAGGCGGA
Source organism: Lentisphaeria bacterium (assembly GCA_017629515.1). Taxonomy (GTDB): domain Bacteria; phylum Verrucomicrobiota; class Lentisphaeria; order Victivallales; family UBA1829; genus RGIG5327. The sequence goes on from JAGBXB010000139.1 coordinate 21,389, forward strand.
AAGCAAAGGTCAGGATTTCGATGAGGAAAAAGTGAAAGCAAGTGACGCAAACCGGAAGAAAATTGAGACAGCATACAATAATTTCTTTATCAATATCATCAAAGAACCTCTTTTTACCGTTGAGGATCTTGCGCCCGGAGATATGAACGTAAGAACACGAGTAAGAAATGATATTTTTGCCTGTGCGTTGGGGCTTCCCAGAACCAAACGCCCGCTGGATTGCTATACATATCTTTTGGATATGCAGAGAGAATTTATTGCCAAACGCCTTATCCCCGGCGTGACCGATCTGGCTACATTGCGCAAATTCACCTATGATCAGTATGAAACAGATAATCCCAAAAGTGCGGATATCCCGGAAATCCTTCTGGCGATGCCTGTTTATGAGGATATTGCCAAAAGATTACGCAGTGTGGAAGATTTGGAAGTGACTGAAATGAGTAAAAGCGGGCCTGCTCCCGCACCTGCGTCTGATAAATATCTGCGTTATACATTCAAATTGAAGATCAACTGTACGATGAAAAGTATCCGCACATTTGTAAATAAACTGCATGCAGCATATAATGATGACAGAGTATATGCCGTTCGCTGGATTTCAGTGAATGCCGGCTCTGAAAATGAACTTGCCGAATTGAAGAAGATCCTTGAAAGTCAGAGTAACGGAGCCCAGAATATGAGACAGAACTACCGCAGATATGGAAACAGAACAGCCGCAGAAACGCAAACAGCTCTGACACCCTACCTGAACTCCCTTGATCCTAAATACGGAACTGCTATTGTTGGAAAAACTAAAGGAGTGACTGCTGAATTGGATTTTGATTATTATATTTATATAGGTGAACGGGTTCATACCTATCAGGTGAATCAGCAGTAAGCACAGCGGGAGATATTATGATTTTTGTTGCATTTCTGAAAAAACATTACGAAAAGTTGATTCTGGGGATTTTTCTCCTGATTTTTATCGGACTTCTTGTGCACTTGGGAAATCTGGTGCGTACCAATAAAGAGCTCAGTGTTGCGGAAGAAAAGAATAAAGTGCCTTTGCGCGCCAATTATGAAAAAGTGGCAAAGAATATGCGTGCGGCTGATGCGTTGAAAAATTATTTGCAATGGAATCCGAGAAAAGGCGTGCAGAATGGGAAAAATGCCGCTGAATATTCCGGGGATTTCATTATTCCCGCACCGCTTACAGTCTGTCCCATCTGCCGTAAAGCCATTCCTGTTCTGGATTTCAAAACTCCCACCTCTGACGGGCAGTATCATTGTTCTCTGCGCGGTCATGTGCTCACTCCGCCTATGGAAATGGTCATTGAAGATAAAGGAAAAGATACGGATAAGGATGGTTTGCCGGATGATTATGAAGTTGCCTACCGGAAACTGGGATACAGGTTTGATGTGAACGATCCCTCTGATGCTTCTTTGGACTTTGATAATGATTTGTTTACCAATCTGGAAGAATATCTGTGTGATACTGATCCGTTGAATCCCCGTGTGGAACCCAGCAAAAAAGTTCCCGGAGGAAAATATCAGGGAAGACTGCCTTATCATGTGCTTTTGAATTGTACTGAAGTTACCCGCAGAGCATACACATTTGAAGTGAGAAGTATCAATAAAGAGTCTGTGACATTGCGTATTTTTGAAATGCGTAAAGACAGTACCGGAAGAACAGCCCGCCGTCCCCGCAATCAAACTCTGCGTGTGGGAGCCAATTTCAGGTCTCTGGATGAAAATATGAAAATACTCCGTATCGAAAACAGAAAGAGTGATAAGGCTGTTCTCAATAATTATGTTCTCATTGTTAAAGACCTTTTCTCCGGAGATGAGATCGTTGCTGAAAAATTGAAAAAAGTTTATTCTCCATTTGCCAGAGCCACATTGGGATTCCGGGAGGACAAATTTGTGCCGGTACAGGTAAAGGAAGGCGATACAGTCGAACTTGGAAATTCCATCAGGGGCAAAGATGTGTATAAAGTGGCGAAGATCGATGCTGATAAAAATACTGTTGAGTTGAAAGATGCTTCCGGCAAGAGTGTGACTGTTGGCAGCGTGATGTCGATTGTGAAGCTCGTAGCTGAAAAGAAGAGTGAAAAAGAGGCACAGAAACAGCAAGGCCCGAAAGAAAGCCGCAGGATCCGCAAATAATAATCCCATATATAAATATAAACTTTAAATACAGGTATATGCAATGAGTAGGACAAAGAGAACGATCTCGATGAAGTTGAGAACACTTTTCACAGGTGTTGCCGTCTGTTTTGTATGCTGTGCGGTTCTGCCCGCAGCGCAGGCACAGGGGAATGATCCCCTTGCTCCTGAACAGTTGAAACTGGATCCTTTTGAATATGAGATCCCTGCCGAAGCCACAATGAATGAAGTGAAAGACCGCCGGAATGTTCTTGAAAACAGTGTTTTCCAGTTTGTGCGTATGGGGGACCGTTTTTACAATAAATTCCAGTTTGCCTCTGCATACAACGCTTATGAACGGGCTCTTACTGTATTTGATAAACAGAATTTGGGTTCCGGCAGTTATCTGGAACTTGTGAAAAGCCGCATCCGCAAGCGCGCCACTGCTGCTCATAAGGCATGGGCTGAATCCATGTTTTCCCGTGCAAGAAAAGTATATACGGCAGCATTGTCCAAAGGGGCAACCCAGGACGCTGTTACAGAATACGAAAAAGCGAAAAAACTTTCCTATCAGGCATTTGCCGTGTATTATTTCAAAAATCCCGGAACATCCTATGATATCAAGTTCATGAAATCCATTGCTTCCAAAGACTCCGGTTTTTATGACAGGATCGCTGCATTTGTTGATGATTGTACGAAAATGATCGGTGCTGTGAATTTCCAGATCGAAACATCTCTGGATTCCATTGATCCTGACAACGAACGCAGAAAACGGGAAATTCTTGAACTTATGAAAAGTGCCCGTATGTATTACCGTCAGAAACAGTATGAAAAAGTACGGACCAATGTGGAAAAGATCCTGGCGCAGGATCCTTACAATGAACCTGCTATCAATCTTCTGGAAAAAACATATCAGAAGTTGTATAAAGTTGCTGCCTACCGCCGTCAGGTTGATGCAGAAGAAAAGGTTACGGATATCGACTGGAAGTGGGTTGAACCGTTCCCCCAGGGCGGAGAAGCCTTGAAAGAGGTGGAAGGAAGTACTAAAGGTATGGAGGAAGGGGCAGTCGCCGCCGATGCCGGTAAAAATAATATCACCCTTTATAATAAATTGCAGCAGCTTATCATGCCCCAGTTGGAATATACCCAGGAAACGGTGGGGAATATCGTGGCGGATTTGAGCAGCCGCAGTAAGGAAGCAGATAAAAACAATGGTTCCGGAGTCAATATCATTCCGGAGGCGGATGTAAAAGATGTGGTTATCAATACATTGGCATTGAACAATGTTTCGTTGCTTGTGTGGTTGAAATATCTGTGCAAACTGGGGAAAGTAAGTTTCCGCCTTGACGGTAATTATGTGATCATCGGCAAAAGCGGCAGTTCCATTGAATCTTTCTCTGTACCGATTTCCCGTGATTATGCCCGGCGGATCCGTGAGGAAGTCGGGGGTGCAGCCGGTGGCGGTAAAAAACAGGAAGAAGAAGAGATCGACTATGATGGCGAAATGGAAGATTTCTCTGCAAAGCGGGATAAGAAAAAAGATACAAAGAAAGGGGAGATGTCCATTGACCCCGAAAATCTGAAAAATTATTTCAAGGAACGGGGTGTTCCTTTCCCTGAAGGCGCAAGTATTTTCTATGACCCGGAAAGCGGCCGCCTGACCATGAGAAATACCAAAGAAAATAATGATAAACTTGCCGACCGTATCCATGTGCTGGATGTCCCTGCTCCTATGGTTATGATCGAAGCAAAAATGATGGAAATCACCATGGGGGCTATGGAAGAACTTGGCTTTGACTGGACTCTTACTTATGATGTTTCCAACAATAACAAGAGATTTATTTCCCCCGGTCAGTTCCCCTACGGTCAGATTTATTCCCGAGCGGTGGAGTCTACCAATGTTCTTATCAATAATTTGAATCTGCTCCCCAATGCAGGGGGAAGCAAAGATATCAATCTTTTCCTTTCCATCAGGGCGATCGACCGTTCTGAAAGAGCGGAAGTTATTACTATGCCCCGTATCACCACTTTGAGTACTTTCCCCGCCAAATTGAGTATCGGGGATGAGAGAAGTTTCCCCTCTGATTATGAAGATGCTGAAGTGGAGATCAACTCCAACGGGAATACATTTACCTATACACCGCCTGCTCCTGACTTTGAAGTGGAGCAGGTTGGTTTGCAGTTCAATGTGACACCTACCGTTATGAATATGAAAACGGTGGATGTGGTATTCAATACACAGCTGAAAAAGTTCATCGGTTGGAGTAACTACGACTATACAATTAAAATCGGTAAAATGTTTGAAAGTATTGCAGATACCTCAACGACCAATTTGCAGCCGAAGGAAAAAATGGCGGATTTTGCTGAACGCAGGATCGAAACACAGGTACAGGTCTATGATGGTGAATCTGTTGTGATCGGAGGAGTATTGCAGGACGAAACGCAGAAGATCGATGACAAATATCCTCTTCTGGGGGATCTGCCCCTTATCGGCAGATTGTTCACCGACCGTTACAGTTCCTCTACCAAAGCGAATCTTATGATCTTTGTCACTGCCCGTATTATGGAAGATAACGGGCTTCCCTATAAGCAGGAACGGCGCAAAGATGGTATATTTAATTTTGTCAACAGATAAGAGAGGTTAGTGTGATGAATCATAATATTTTTTGCAAATATTTTTACGGAAAGGATGCCATGATGAAACGGCTTTTGTGGCTGGTTTTTGCCGGTTTTACGGTTGTTCCCGTGCTTGCGGATGGAGCGGAAATGAAGAGAGCAGCCGTTGTGAAGCCTTCTGACACAACTCCCCTTGTGAAGCATGATGTGGCAAAGGATAACAGACAGCGGGAGATCATTTATTTCCGTTCTGCGGAAAAGGATGTGGATACTCTGGTCACAAAAGCGGTGGCAGATTACAGAAATGGCGAATTTGAAAAAGCTATCTCCTTGTATCTGAAAGCCAAAAAACAGCTTCTTGCTCTCCGGGAAAAAATGCTGCGACTTGAAGGAATGAGCGGGGAAGCTGCCAATGAATATCTTGCAAAGTACAAAGAGGAAACTCATATCAAACGGTTGAACAGCAAGATCAAGAGTTGCGAAGCTGCTGTTTCCAAATCTTATTATTACTGGGCACAATCCATTTATTTTGAAGCGGAAAAATCTGCAAAGGCAGCCGATTTTGACCTTGCTATTGATAAATGCCGCAAGGCTTATGAGGTTTACCCTGAATGTAAAGAGGAAATGGAGAAGACCATTGCCCGTTATCAGCTTCTGCGTCAGAAAGCCGCTGAAAAAAGTGAGTTTGAAAAATCCATCTCCAATGAGGATGAAACGAAAAAGAAGAATCTTCTCATCCGTCAGGGAGAGGTGCTTTATTCTTCCGGTCAGTGGGATAAGGCAAGAAGTAAATTTGAACAGGTCATCAGTCTTGATCCTTACAATGAAGTTTCCATAAACTGGCTTCGCAAGATCAATCTGAAATTGAGTGAAGCTGGCCGCCGCCGTATGGAGCTTGTCCACAGTGAACGCGTTGTGGAAGCCGGTTGGGGTGCCCTTACTCCCATTATTGCTTATGATGATGTGGGATCTGCCGGGATCATTCAGGATGATGGCGTGGAAAAAGAGATGACCAAATCCCCCATCCAGACAAAACTTTCCTCCATTATGCTTCCTCACGGGATCGACTTTCCTGACAGTCCCCTTTCTGCAGTGATCACTACTCTGATCCAGTACAGTAAGGATTATGACACCGATCCGGCCCGTAAAGGGGTGAACATCATCGCCCTGGGCAGATTCAATTCCTCCCCCAATGCTGTGGATGATGGAGAACAGAAACAGGGTGAAAATCAGAAAGCCCAGGATACTCCTGTTTCCAAAGACCCTAATGTTACATTGAGTATTTTCAATCCCATCTCTCTGGGGGATGCCATCAAGAGAGTCTGTGATAATATCAAGGCTGTATGTAAAGTGAATATTGAAGACGGCGTTGTGGAAATCGCTCCCAGCGTGGAGGATCTGGAAGACGCCCTTCAAACAGAATATTTTGAACTGGATAATAATCTGAACGCCAATAAGATGCTTACCGAAGGCGGTACAACTTCCATCCATGCTGCGTACTTCAATACGGTTCCTCTTCCCGAGGGTGCATATACGGCGATCGACCCTGTTGCCGGAAGATTGATCGTGACCAATACTCCCGAAAATATTGAGGAGATGCGTAAGATTTTTGAGAAGATCAACCGTCCCAAACCCCAGATCCTTATTCAGGCAAAGTTTGTTGATGTGATCATGAATGACCTGGAAGAACTTGGTTTCCAATATACTTTCTCCAGAGAAAACTCCAATCTGGCTTATTCCAAAGCCGATGAACTTAAAGAATGGACCTATTATAACGGTTCTGAACCCTTGACATTCGGAAATCAGGCTGTCAATATTTATTCCAAAGATCCCAAAAACAAAACAGATTGGTATCAGTATTTCGGTACATCCAATTCTCTGCCCTACAAAACGCAGGACGGACAGGTCATCAATACCAATACCGGGCAGCTTTTTGAGCCGACCAGTGAACAGGGCTTGACTTATTATTATAAGGAATCTCCTTTTTCCAGAAGTTCTGTCACATGGGGGAGAAACTCCAAACTTACCCGTGTATATGAGCGTGACGGAACTCCCACATACGATGTAAGTACAGATACCAATTTCGGTAAAATGTGGGAATTTGATGCGTTCACCAATAAGGGGTATGGTTTGAATGCCCAGGTCTATGCGCTGGATCAGGCTGGGGCTTCCGATATGCTTTACTGCCCCCGTATTACCACTATGGATGGCCGTACAGCCACACTGGATATGGTTATTACCAAACACTATCCGGAAGACTGGGAAGAACCTGAACTTACCACAATGGACAATATGCCCATTCTTATCGGTTCCACACCGGAACTGGAAGAAGAGGAAGAGGGTATATTCTTCCAGGTCACTCCCACTTTGAACGCCACGGAAGAACCCAATTACAGTACGATCACCCTTTCCTTTGACCAATTGGAAGTGAAAAAATTTGCCGGTTGGGATGATTACAGTTACAATCTGCCTATGGATGATGGTACAGGCAACTATGTCAATGTTCCCAATATTGTGCGTACCCCCATTTTCCAGGAGCGTTCCATCAATACTGCCGTGCAGTGCAAAGACAGTTCCACACTTGTGATCGGCGGAATGATCTCTGATGAATCGGATGTGATCAATGATAAATATCCTATTCTGGGTGATCTTCCTCTTATCGGCCGTCTTTTCCAGTCCAAAGGAAGAAAGACCTATAAGAGCAATCTTCTCATCTTTATTACCTGCAGACTGGTGCTGCCGGATGGTTCCCCCTTCGGTGCCCGTGAAAATGCCGGAAGTATCACCTTCAAGCATTGATTTTTGCGGAGTAATAAGTACGATCATACAGTTTTTTGCGGACCGGGGCTTGCCTTTATCCCATCCCCCAAACGAAGGCTTGCTCCGGTCTGCTTTTTATTAATAAAGCAGCAATTGCGATATCCGTATTGGCAAGAGCGTTATGAAAAAACAAAGAAGGGGTAATGAGGAATGAGCGAAGAGAGAATCCGGAAGATCCTGGAAAAACAGAGAGAGTTTTTCAGGACAGGCGCGACAAAAAGTTATTCATTCAGAATGGACGCTTTGAAGAAGTTATCCTGCGTCATCAAAGAAAAGGAACAGGCGATCTTTGACGCTTTGAAAAAGGATCTGGGCAAAGGGGAATTTGAGAGCCGCAGTACAGAAACCAATATGGTGCTTGAAGAGATCCATCACATGAGGAAAAACCTGAAAAGGTATATGAAAACCAAGCGTGTGGGGGTATCCATGCTCAATCTGCCTGCTTCCGGGAAAGTCATGCCGGAGCCTTACGGGGTCGCTCTTATTTTTTCCGCATGGAATTATCCATTTCAATTACTTTTTTCGCCTCTTGTTTCAGCTGTAGCCGCGGGAAATTGTGTTATGGTGAAAACGGCGGAACAATCTGGCGAGACCGCAAAAGTATGTAAAGAAATCATTGAACAGGTCTTTCCGGAAGAGTTTGTCGCCTGTTGGAATGGCGGCAGGGATTTGGGCGAAAAACTTTTGAAAGAAAAGTATGACTTCCTTTTTTATACAGGTGGGATAAACGGCGGGAAAGCGGTAATGGCTTCAGCGGCAGAATCCCTTACACCCCTTGTGCTGGAATTAGGGGGGAAAAGTCCCTGTATCGTGGATGAGGATGCCAAACTTCCTCTTTCGGCAAAAAGGATCGTATGGGGAAAATTCCTGAATGCGGGGCAGACCTGTGTTGCTCCGGATTATATCCTTGTGCATGAGTCCATAAAAGAAAAACTCCTTGATGCGTTGAAAAAGGAGATCATTCGTTTCTATGGCGAGGATGCTTCCTTATCAGAGGATTATCCGCGGATCGTCAGCAAAGCACATTGTCAACGCCTTGCCGGATTGCTTCAAAAGAGTGAAACGAAAATCGTTTACGGGGGAAAATATAATATTGAGGAGCGGTTCTTTGAGCCTACTCTCATAGATTCTCCGGATGCGGATTCCCCGGTGATGGGGGAAGAGATCTTCGGGCCGATCCTGCCGGTACTCGGAGTGAAAAATATGGAGGAAGCTATTGATTTCGTCATTGCGCGTGCCAAGCCCCTTGCTTTGTATTATTTCTCCCACGGCAGGAAAAATCTTGACAGAATCCTTTCCTGTACTTCCTCCGGCGGCGTTTGCGTGAATGAGACTATTATGCACTTTGTGAATCAGAGTATGCCCTTTGGCGGTGTGGGGGCAAGCGGTTTCGGATCATATCATGGCAAATACGGTTTTGATGCTTTTACCCATTATAAGGCAATCATGCTCAAAGGGGATCTGGTGGATATGCCGGTAAGGTATCCCCCCGGACTGGAAAAAAGAATCCCGTTATTGAAAATGATCTCCAGGTAAGAGGTTGGAAGGTTTTTTCCGGTTTTCAGGAAAAGTTTTTTCTATATTGTGAGGGGGAAACTCCGAACTGCTTTTTAAAGGCGTTGCAATAATAGGCAACATCTTTATATCCGTGGAGAAGAGCTATTTCGCTTATACTGCTGTCAGTATATTGCAGATGCCAGGTGCTGTTATTGAGTTTTGAACTGATGACAAACTCCATGGGAGAGAGTCCCGTATGTTTTTTAAATAGTGCCGTAAGAGTGGGGCGGGAGACTCCGAAAAACTCCACAAGGGAACGCAGGGTAGGGAAGTTTTGCGGATAACTTGTTACCTGCCGTAATTGATACTGGGGGAGTCCCGCCATTCTTTCCGGAGGAAGAATGGAAGCGCTGAACAGAATGGTCAGACACTCAAAAAGCAGTACGGAAAGTTTTTCCGGAGAGATGGCGCCATTACTTGCAAGGTCTGTAAGAAATTTGATTTTTTCCTTGAATGACGCCGGATCTCTCAACCTGACATGGGTCAATTCATTTATGCGGAACATCTGTTCCACATAAATATTCCTGTTGAGAACCACATAATATCTGCTCTGCTCTTCTTTTTCCGGCATATCCAGAACAATGGTTCTTTCCGTCTGGACAGCATTCGGGGAAGGCGGCATGATATGCACATCATTTTCCGGAACAGTGTAAAGCAGCTCTTTTCCCTGATAGATTTTCCGGGAAACATCCGCAATTTCAAAACCCCAGGAATTCCCCAATGCCCATTTACAGACATGTTTTTTTTCAATGCCGGGCAGAAGAATATTCCTGCTTATGGCGTGGAGATGGATGATGGCAAAACTTTCCTGGCGGCTTCTGGGGTGCTGATTGAGAAATGTTTCTTCGATCAGACTGCCATGGCGGATTTTTCTTTTTCTGAAAAGAATGTTTTTTTCAGACATGAAGTGGTATCCTTTTTTCTGTGTTTTCCTGTATCGGATGATTTGTTACATATATTATAAATAAAATAACAAATATTACAAGTAAAAAATACTTTTTTTTTTCAAAAAATGGTGTATCTTATAAGGAATAAAGGATGAAAGTAACGGCAATTTGAAAAAACGGGAAAAAATTTCATTCCTGCTGTAATAATGAATATTTAACAGACAAAAACAGAAAAAGGAGATTTCCATGAGTGCATGCAGTCCATCCAGTATTGTCCGTATTGCCATTTTAGGTTGCGGCCCCAGAGGGGTGCAGATGGCAAAGATCGTTGCATTGCTGACAAAATCGTTTAAACTGGTTGCAATGAGTGATCCTGATGCAACAGCAAGAGAAAAAGTCAAAAACCGTTTTCCCGATCTGGAAATGTATGCTTCTTCTGACGATCTTCTGGATAAAGCGAATATCGACGCCGTGATCGTGGAAACTCCTCCCGCTTATCATGCAGAATATGTTTGCAAGGCATTAAACAGAAATATTGCAGTAATGAGCGAGATCCCCGTGGCAGATACTCTGGAAGAAGCGGATCTTCTTTATAAAACAGTGAAAAGTTCCAAGGCACTCTTTATGACAGGAGCCACCGCCAATTACCGGCAGAAAAGCCGTTATATGCTGAAATTGAAAGCGCAGGGTATATTGGGAAATGCCGCTTATGTGGAAGCCGAATATATGCACGATCTGCGTGCCAGTAAAGACCCGTGGCGCAAAACCTATGAGACCTGCCGCTATTGCTGTCACTCCCTCGGTCCGTTGCTTGCAGTAATGGATGGGGATGAGTTTGATACGGTCAGCTGTATGGGAACCGGCGATCATTTGAATTGCGGGTGGATCAACAACAATATGGCGGCACTTCTCCGTACAAAAAATAATGTAGTCTGCCGTTTTATGTGCGGCTTTGCCATCAATCATTGCGGACCTGCTCACAGAACGGTCATGTATACCGATAAAGGTCATTTCAAATTCTATAACGAAAGGGCTATGGTCTTTACTGCGGATATGCCCCTTTATACAAGAAGCAAGGAATTTTATACAGTGGAATTCGGCAATATTCCGGAACGCTTTACCAACGATGTGGAATTCCCCTATGACAAAGTAATGGATTGCGGTGGCGGCGGTCACGGCGGGGCGGACTTTATCATGCTGGAAGATTTTGCCGATGCCATTATCAATAACAAGCCTTCTCCCGTTTCCATTGAAGCAGGGCTGGCTATGACCCTTCCGGGAATTTATGCTGCTGAATCTGCCAGAGAGGGCGGCACATTGAAAAAGATCATCTATCCCTGGAGCAAAGAAAAATAATCTGTAAAAGATCCGGGATCATAAAAGGGGCTGTTGCAAAACTTTTTTTGCGGCAGCCCCTTGAATTTTTGTATCCCTCCGGTACTTGGTTGGGAAAGAGCTGTGAAAACAGGATAGTTTTTTTCTGACAAATGATTTTTGCTGTTTGTTAAGGAGAAAAGCCTTGTCGGGGCATAAGAACCCTGCCTCGGGTTTCAACCCGGGGGCAGGACAAAAAAAAGAGAGAAACCCCGCAAGGAGCGCAGAAAAAATAATATCAGAACATACTCCTGCAGGAGATTTTTCCATCTCCTCTATATTGCATGTCCGGATGAATTTAATTTTTCAAACTGTGGATGGGGGCGGGGATATGTCCGCCTCTGTTGATGAATACAGAGGGGGATTTTGTATTTACCGGCATCACCGGGGCTTCCCCCAGAAGTCCGCCGAAATTAAGGGTATCGCCCACATCATAACCGTAAGCAGGAATAATGCGTACCGCCGTCGTTTTCGTATTGACCACCCCGATGGAGATCTCGTCCGCAATGATGCCGGAAATGATTTCCGCAGAAGTATCTCCGGGTACAGCAATCATATCCAAACCCACAGAACAAACTGCTGTCATTGCTTCCAGTTTTTCCAGAGAAAGTGACCCCGCTCTTACTGCTGCGATCATCCCTTCATCTTCGGAAACAGGAATAAACGCTCCGGAAAGACCTCCCACTGAAGAAGATGCCATAACACCGCCTTTTTTCACAGCGTCATTGAGCATGGCAAGACATGCTGTCGTACCGGCGCATCCGCACTGTTCCAGCCCCATGTGTTCCAAAATCCTTGCCACAGAGTCACCCACCGCAGGGGTGGGGGCAAGGGAAAGGTCAACGATCCCGAAGGGTACTCCCAGTCTGCCGGAGGCTTCCTGGGCCACCAACTGACCCATACGGGTGATCTTGAATGCGGTTTTCTTGATGAGTTCCGCTAATTCCGCAAGATTGCAGTTCCCAGCTTTCTTGATGGCAGAAGCCACCACGCCGGGGCCGGAGACGCCTACGTTGATGACCGTTTCCGGTTCACCGATACCGTGGAATGCTCCCGCCATAAAGGGATTGTCTTCCGGAGCATTGGCAAAGACCACAAGTTTGGCGCAACCGATACTGCCGGAATCTTTTGTAAGGAACGCTGCTTCTTTAATGATTTTTCCCATTCGGGCGACCGCATCCATATTGATCCCGGCTTTGGTACTTGCCACATTTACAGAAGAACAGACTCTTTCTGTTTCGGCAAGTGCCTGGGGGATCGTGGAAACCAATGTTCTGCCGCTGTCATTGAAGCCTTTCTGAACAAGAGCTGTATAGCCGCCTATAAAGTTGATCCCCAGATCTTTCGCCGCTCTGTCAAGAGTTTTGGCTATCCGGACGCAGCCGTCGGGAGAAACTCCGCCGGCAACAAGGGCTATGGGCGTTACAGAGACCCGTTTATTCACAATGGGAATACCGTACATCTTTTCGATTTCGTTACCGGTTTTCACCAGATCTCTGGCATTTTTCATGATTTTATCGTAGATCTTGTCCGCAAGGCGTTTTTCATCATCGCTCTGGCAATCGAAAAGGGATATGCCCATGGTGATCGTACGGATGTCCAGGCACTCTTCCCGGATCATCTGCAATGTTTCAAGAATATTCTCGTGTGAAAGCATTTTTTACCTCAACAAACCTTAAATTTTGTGCATCGCATTGAAAATATCTTCATGCATGGCATGGATCTGCAAAGAATTTTTTTCGCCGAGAAGAGACATTTTATCCACAAATTCGGTAAAGGGGATATTGATATGGTCAATATCTGTAATCATGATCATACTGAAATATCCGTGCAGTACAGACTGGGAAATATCCAGAATATTTACATTGTTTTCCGCACAGGAGGCACTGATTCTTGCAATAATGCCGATGGCATCTTTCCCTACAACAGAGATTACAGCTTTCATTTTGTTCCTTTCTTTTCTGATAAAAATTTTTTGATAAATTTTCACCTATTAACATACCCCGTTTTCTGCAAAAAAACAAGGAGATAAAGGAATATTTTGCCAATATAGATATTGGAAAGGTTGAAAAACAGAAAAAAACGGAATTTTACCCCGTTGCCGCACTCTTCCTGCAGAAGAAAAAATACCCTTGCAACAACGGTAAACGCCATCTGCTTTTTTTTGAATGTCTGTTGCAATTTTCCTCTGTTATACGAAATTTTTGTGTTTCAATAAAAAAAACTTTAAAAAAAATGATTTTTTTGGAAAAAAACGGCTTGACAAACCGTAAAAGCACATTATTTTAGGTCAATAGAGCGGAAGAGTGATTCCTTCCGACAAAAAAATAAAATAACAATCAGAAAGGAAGTGCCCCATGGTAACAGCAATTATCCTGGTGAATGTGGAACGTGATCTCATTATGGATGTCGTGGACGAAGTATTGAAGATCGACGGTATTAAAGAAGTCCATTCCATCGCCGGTGAATATGATCTCGCGGCGATCGCCCGTGTTGAAGACAATCAGCAGCTCTCCATGATCCTTGCTGATAAAATGTGCCATCAGATCAAAGGCATTACCCATACCAAGACTTTGATTTCTCTCGGTTCCTATTATAATTTTGATGTTGCCGCAGCATTCCCCTGCAAATGTG
>JAGBXB010000140.1 GCA_017629515.1 Lentisphaeria bacterium
AAGATCTGCCATTTCCGCTTCTGTGGGAACCACAGTGGAAGTGTGGGCTCCGCAGGCTTTGTTTTCACCGGAGGCGGGGGGGAGATCTTCTGCGGTACGCACATTGGTGAGGAGGGGGGCGGCGATGACCAGAGAACCGTCGCAAAGGATCTTCATGGTATTGGCATTTCCTTCGGGATCATCGCCCACATAACGGGGGATGGAGGCAATATCGCCGCACTGCAGAATACGGATCTGTTTGTTGAGTTTATAGGTTTCCTGATCGTTGAAGATGGCGAGTGCTTCTTCATCATAGTCAGGGGCAACCACACACTCACAGAAAGTACTCATGATCTCTCTGGCTGTTTCCGCATCCACTTTCACATTGAAAGCGATCACGCTTCCGAATGCAGCGCGGGCATCGCAGTCTCTGGCTTTTTTGTAAACATCTGCAAGAGTTTCGCCCTCCCGCATAACGGCTGCCCCGCTGGGGTTCACATGTTTCATTACGGCACATGCGGGAATATCAAAGTATTTCACGATATTGAGTGCGCCGGAAATATCTTCCAGATTGGTCTGGGAGAGACCGTTTTTCCCGCTTTTGAGGGTTTTCATATTGGCAACAGCCCCGTTGGAACCTTCGGGGATATAGAAAGCCGCAGGCTGGTGGGGGTTGGTACCATAACGCAGATCATCTGCTTTGATGAATTTTTTTCCACCGATGATGATTTCAGAGGCAAAATCTCCGGTATTTTTGGTAAGATAAGCATTTCTGCCCAATTTTTCAGCCATTTTTACGACTCCTTTTTTGATTTTACACTTTTTTATGTTAAATTATGTTTTCTGAAGAAAAATTACTTCACCATACAATTTACATTCCTTACACCATATTGGCAAATTGTTTGTGTGAAAAAGATGAAAAAAAACTGTAAAAATACCTTTTATCTGTAAAAAAGGGGCATGGAGAAAGGCGGAAAATACATTGAAAGGATATTTCATCACATTTGAGGGGGCAGAGGGTTGCGGTAAAAGTACCCAGATAAAATTGCTGGGGGAGGCTTTACAAAAAGCGGGAAAAGCTGTTACCATATCCCGTTCCCCCGGCGGCACAGCTGTTGCGGAAAAGATCCGTACGATCTTGAAAGAACCCACTGCCGGGGAAGATCTTGAACCGGAAACGGAATTGCTCCTTTTCGGAGCCTGTCACAGTCAGATGACGGCAAATCTCATCAAGCCTGTTCTGGATAAAGGGGGTATCCTTTTAAGCGACCGTTTTTATGATTCCACCATTGCCTATCAGGGGTATGCCAGAAATCTCGGCGTGGAAAGCGTAAAATGGATCAATTCTTATGCCTGCCGGAACTTGAAGCCGGATCTTACCATTCTTCTGGATATGGATCCGGAAGAGGGGATAAAACGGGCAAAAGAGCGTGCGGGAAATGCGGCAACTCTTGCCGGGGACAGATTCGATTCGGAAAAACTTTCTTTCCATCATGCGGTGAGAAATGCTTTTCTCCTCCTTGCAAAAGAAGACCCCGGCAGATTTGCTGTCATTGACGCTAATGGATCCATAGAAGAAGTTCATCAGAAAATCCTGGAGGCTGTTCATGTATACCTGGGCATACTTTGAAGAACGCTTTCCCATGGTGCTTCACGCACTCAAACAGGCGAAAAAAGCCGGAAAATTACCCCATGCCTACCTTATCGTAAGCACAAATTCCGATTACAGGACCATATTCCCCCGCCTTCTTTCCTGCCTTGCGGTATGCAATGCGCCGTCAGAAGATGGCTCCCCCTGCGGCAAATGTGAAAACTGTTCCAAAATCCTGGAAGAACTTTTCCCGGATTTCCATACACTCGCTCCCACCTCAAAAGCAAGGGAGATCGTTATAGGGAAAGATACTTCCGATATAGATACCTTACGCTGGTTTGAAGCCCAGTTCCATTTAAGCGCAAGCACCTCCTGCGGCTGGAAGATAGGCGTCATACAGGAAGCCGATACCATGAATGAATCCGCCCAGAATGCCTTTCTCAAAACACTGGAAGAACCTCCGGGAAAATGTTTTTTCCTCCTGACAACTTCCCGTGCTTCCCGGCTTCTGCCCACCATCCGTTCCCGCTGTCAGATCCTGTACCTTACCGATAATCAATGCGAATATGATTTCCCCCGCTGGGGGGACGTTCCGGGACTACTTGCCCACCTGGTGGAACCCTGTGAAAAGGAACAGAGTCTTGTAGTTGCCACCGATACCGCCCAGAGTCTTATCGGCATCGCCTCCTCCCTCTTTCAGGCTGCCCGGGAGGAAGCAGAAGAACAGTGGGCGCCGAAAATGGAACAGGCGAAAGAGTTGGAAAGTGCCGGTATGAAACTATTGGAAAAACGGCTGGAAGGGGCTACCGGCAGCCGGTACAGAAGAAGCCGTGAACAGTTTATGAGTCTTATCCACACCTGGTGCGCTCTTCTTGCTTTGCGTTCCTGCAACATCGACATAGAAAATCTCCCCAATAAAGAGATCGCGGAAACATTGGGCACTCTTCCGGAAAGAGTGGGGGAAAAGCGCGCATTCAAAATACTGGATCATGCAGGGGAACTGTTGAAAAGTTTGCAGGTGAATGTCAATGATGAACTTGCCTTGCGTTCCTTCTGCCTCAATGCAGCAATAAAAACAAGGGATCTGTGATGAGAGAAATCAGAAAAGTTGCCATTATCGGAGGTTGCGGCCATGTGGGGATCCCCCTGGGGCTTGCCCTTGCCGACAGAGGATTTATTGTTACTCTTCTGGATATAAACAAGGAAGCAGTAAATAAGCTCAACAGCGGGAAACTGCCTTTTATCGAAGAGGGAGCGGAAAACCTTTTACAGAAATATTCGGGAAAAAACCTCTTTGCTGTAACTGATCCGGCGATCTTGAAAGAACAGCATTGTGTGATTTTTGTTACCGGTACTCCGGTAGATGAACATCTGAACGCAAAAGTCCATGCCGTTCTGGATGTGGTGAAAGAGTATCTGCCTTTTCTTTCGGAAGATCAGCTTATTATTTTGCGCAGCACTCTTTACCCCGGAACAGTGCGGATCGTGGAAAATATGCTTTTACGCCATGATTTCAAATGCAAACTTGCCTTCTGTCCGGAAAGGATCTTGCAGGGCAAAGGCATCAAAGAGATCTTTGAACTGCCCCAGCTGATTTCCGGCTGCACAAAAGAAGCGGAAAAAGAAGCCGCTTCCATTTTTGAAAAAGTTGCAAAAAAAACCATTCTCCTTACCCCGGAAGAAGCGGAACTTGCCAAACTGATGACCAACTCCTGGCGGTATCTGGAATTTGCCATTGCCAATCAGTTCTATATGATCGCAGAAGATCACGGTGTGGATTTTTACAAGGTATATAACGCCATGACCGATGATTATCCCAGGGCAAAACACTTTCCCAGACCGGGCCTTGCGGCAGGTCCCTGTCTTTTCAAAGATACCATGCAGCTTGCCTCCTATCATGACAACAAATTTTTCCTCGGCCACAGTGCCATGCTGGTCAATGAGGGGTTGCCCAATCTTCTGGTGGAACAGTTGGCAAAAAAAATGGGCGGAAGTTTGAAAAACCGTAAAATCGCCATTCTGGGAATGACATTCAAAGCCAATAATGATGATACAAGGGAATCCCTTTCTTTCAAGATCAAAAAACTTCTGGAACAGAAAATGGCATATATTCTTCCCTCTGATCCTTATTTGAAAGATACACTGCCTCTGGAAGAAGCATTGAAAGAAGCGGAGGGGATCATTATCGGGACACCCCACGATGAATATAAGAGTCTTTCACTGCATGTTCCCTTTGCAGATTGCTGGGGGATCATCCATACAGAGCAGTAAACGGGAAAAATATGAAAAAAATATCACCGTATAAAAAAAGCAGCTTGTATTTTTACCAAGTTATGGTAATTTAAAGAATGATGTTTCCGGGGATTTCTGCTGAGAAGGGCATCTCGCAAGAACCGGGCGTATTGATTATGAATCTATTACTGCTCCAGGGGAGCGGAACGGGGTGCCATGAGCGATCATATTTTACAGTTTAAAAACATTTCCAAGCGTTTTGGCAGTCAGACTGTCCTTGACGAAGTGTCACTCAGTGTGGGAACCGGAGAGATATTTTCCCTTCTGGGCCCCAGCGGCTGCGGTAAAACTACTTTACTGCGTATCTGCGGCGGATTTGATTATCCGGATGCAGGCAGAGTCATTCTTGACGGAAAAGATATTACGGAACTGCCGCCCAACAAACGGGAGATCCGTACCGTATTCCAGAATTATGCACTTTTTCCCCACATGACCGTATGGGACAATGTGGCTTTCGGATTGAAGATCGCCGGTGTAGATAAGCATACCATGATGCGGGAAGTGGGCAAATATATCGAAATGGTGCAGTTGAGCGGCCATGAAGGAAAGAAGCCCGGTCAATTAAGCGGCGGTCAGCGTCAGCGTGTCGCCATTGCCCGTGCCCTTGTGAACAAACCCAAGATCCTGCTTCTGGATGAACCCCTTGCCGCGCTTGACCTGAAACTGCGTCAGAGAATGCTTATTGAACTGGATACCATCCACGATGAAGTGGGGATCACCTTCCTTTTTGTCACTCATGACCAGCAGGAGGCAATGAGTATCAGTGATCATATTGCAGTGATGCATAACGGCAATGTGGAGCAGATCGGTACCCCCGTGGAACTTTACGAAGCACCGAAAAACAGTTTTATTGCCGCCTTTATCGGAGATACCAACTTCTTTGACGGTCTTGTTGAACAGGAGGATGGAGACTATTGTACGCTTATGATCAAGGATTTCCCGGCATTGAGTGTGTATAATGACAAAAAACTCCGCCGTGGGGACAAAGTCAATTTGAGCATCCGTCCGGAAAAATTTATGATCTCCGCCACGAAACCGGAGATCACAGACGCTCATACAAACCTCCTTCAGGGAAAAGTGGAAGAGGTCATTTATCTGGGCGCCCATACCCGTTACTGGGTAAGAGTACAGGATTGGCGTATTTCCGTAGTCAAACAGCATTTCAGTTATGCCCTGGATGAAAGAAAGATCTGCTGGGGCGATGAAGTCTGGCTGAAATTTGAAGGGGATAATGCCTATATGCTTGAACGGTACACGGAAGAAGATGAGAATCTTCTTGCACTTCCGGATGTATGATCTTCCGCAGGGAGGGAGTGTTCCATGAAAAGTTTTAAAAATCAATTTCTGATAACCATGCCTTCTTTTCTGTGGCTGGTGATCTTTTATGCCCTGCCGGTATTCATCGTTTTTCTTCTTGCCTTCAAACCTGTTGACCCCTATGGCGGGATCGGGGGAGGCTGGTCTCTTGCCACATTGCGGAATCTTTCCGATCCCAGTTATCCTGTCATCATCTGGCGGACAGTGTGGCTCGGTGTGGTGTCCACAGCGGTAAGTATCATTATTGCCATTCCCATAGCCTATCATCTGGCAAAGATGAGTTCCAGACTCCGCAATATCGTTCTCATGCTTATTATCGTCCCCTTCTGGACGAACTTTCTCATCCGCATTTTTGCCTGGAAGGTCTTTCTCAATCCGGAGGGATTCTTCCGCAGAAGTCTGGTGTATATCGGGCTTATTCCGGAAGAGACCATGCTCCTTTACAATCAGTGGGCTGTTCTTGCGGTCATGATCTACACCTATCTGCCCTATGCCATCCTGCCTATCTATGCAGCAGCGGAAAAATTTGATTTCGCATTGCTGGATGCGGCAAAAGATCTGGGGGCGGGTTCCTTTACGGCATTCAGGAAAGTCTTTCTGCCTTCCATTTCCAAAAGTATCGGGGTGGCGGTGATGGTGGTATTAATCCCGGCACTGGGGGCATACCTTATCCCGGATCTGGTAGGGGGGCCCACAAGTGAAATGATAGGGGACAAGATCGCCCAGAGTGTATTTACAGAACGGAATCTTCCCCATGCAAGTGCGTTATCCGCGATTCTGATGATCACTGTATTCCTGCCGCTTCTTCTGCTGATGTTTTTCAGAAAAATATGTAATAACAATGGTGCAGAATCAGAGAAAGTTCCGCGTATCGGGGTGAAAAAATGAAAAAATGCAACCGTTCCAGCCGTTTCCCCATGATCGTGACCATAATCACGCTCATTTTTCTGTATGCACCCCTTGTGGTGGTATCCATTTCCTCTTTCAACAACAGCAAATACGGCGGTGCGTGGAGAGGTTTTTCCTTCCGCTGGTATGAAAAACTTTTTACAGATGCCACGATCTGGGAAGCATTGGTCAATACTCTTTTTGTAGCACTCATCGCCACATTTTTCTCCACGCTTCTGGGAACACTTGCCGCCCTTGCCCTGTACAGGGGGAAAGGAAAATTGCAGCTGTTTCATTATGCGCTTGTCTATTCGCCTCTTGTAGTACCGGATATTCTTATGGGGATAAGTCTGCTGCTTCTTTTTGTTACCACCATCGGTATCGGGGCAAAGATCGGTCTTTCCTTTGAACTGGGTATGACTACAATCATCATTGCCCATATCACATTCTGTTTGAGTTATGTGACAATGGTGGTTCTGGGGCGTCTTCAGGATTTTGATCACTCCCTGATCGAGGCAGCCCAGGATCTTGGAGCAAATGCTCTTCAGATCTTTTTCAAAGTCACCCTTCCCATTATCGCCCCTGCCATTATTGCGGGAGCATTGTTTGCCTTCACACTTTCCATTGATGACTTTGTCATCACCTTTTTTGTGAAGGGGGCGGGAGATACCACTCTTCCCATCTATATCCAAAGTGCCATGCGGCGGGGAACTCCCGCTGTTATCAACGCCTTGTCTGTGGTCTTTCTGATCCTGACATTTATTTTAGTATTCACAAGTCAAAAACTGCTGGAGAAAAAGAAATGAAAAAACTCTTTTCCGCCGTCGTTCTCGCCCTTGCTGCAGTATTGCTTTCTTCCTGCGGCAAACCCAAAGAAGTACTTACCATTTACAACTGGGGGGATTATATTTCTCCGGAAGTAGTGAAAAAGTTTGAAAAAGAATTCAACTGTAAAGTGAAAGTGGATGTATTTGATTCCAATGAAGCCATGTATGCCAAGCTGAAAGCCGGGGCAAAGGGATATGATATCGTGGTTCCCTCCTCCTACATGGCGGAACTTATGCAGAAACAGGATATGCTGCAGGCCATCAATCACTCCAAGCTGCCCAATGTGACAAAATATGTGGATAAGACTTACACAAAACTTTCTCTGGATAAAGAGCTGAAATATTCCGTTCCCTATTTTGCCAGTTTCACCGGTATCGGGTACAATACAAAGAAAGTCAAAGATTTCAAACCTACATGGCGGATGTTTGAAAGAATCGATCTGAAAGGCCGCTGCTCCCTGCTCAACGATATGCGTGAAGTTATCGGTATCGGACTTCTTATGACCGGTCATGATATGAATTCCACCAATGAGAAAGATCTGGATGAAGCCGTCAAACAGGCACTTGTCTGGAAGAAAAACATTGCCAAATTTGAAGTGGACGATGCAAAACGCGCCCTTGCCTCCGGCGAATTTGTGATGATCCAGACTTACAGCGGGGATATGCTTCAGGTCTCTTCTGAAAACAAAGACATTGCTTTTGTGATCCCCAAAGAAGGTTCCTCTTTCACCTTTGACAATTTTGCCATTCTCAAGGATGCACCCAATGTGGAACTTGCCCACAAGTTTATCGACTTTATGTACCGTCCTGACATCTGTGCGGAAAACATGAATGAGATCATGTATGTGACTCCCCACACGGAAGCGGTGAAACAGGTGGATGAAGAACTGCGTAAGAATCCTGCATTCCTCATTCCTGAAGATGTGAGAGCCAAATGTCAGCCCCAGAAAGATCTGGGCGCGGATAATATCAAATATATAAAAGCCTGGGAAATTATCCGTCAGAAATAAGTTTTCTTATTGCAGGCAATAAAAAAGGGGGCTGGAAACGCCCCCCTTTTTTTATCTTTTCTCCGTACCTATCCGTACCTATCCGTACCTATCCGTACCTATCCGTACTTCTCCGTACTTCTCCGTACCCATCCGTACTTACATTCTATCGGAACGGGAACGCAAAAGAAGATCGGCTGTCACAAGAGCAGCCATCGCTTCCACAACTGGAACGATACGGGGAACAAGACAGGGATCGTGTCTGCCGTGGATCTCCACATCCACTTCCTCACCCTGTATATTGATGCTTTTCTGTAAGGAAGCAATGGAGGGAGTGGGTTTCACTGCCAGACGGAATGTAACAGTATTGCCATTGGAGATACCGCCGAGAATACCGCCGGCATGATTGCTCAAAAATCCATTTGCATCCATCTGATCATTATTTTCCGACCCAAATCTTTCACAAACTTCGAATCCATCGCCTATCTCCACGCCTTTTATCCCGCCAATGGACATAAAAGCATGGGCAAGAAGTGCATCAAATTTATCAAAAACGGCCTCCCCCAATCCAGGTGGAAGTCCTGTGATCTCTCCATAAACAGCTCCTCCGATACTGTCTTTATCTGCTGCTGCCAGCCTGATCGCATCAACCATTTTTTCTGCGGCATTTTTATCCCCTGTACGGACGATATTTTTTTCCACTTCCTCCCAGTTGTAAGGAGGAAGAGCCTTTATTTTTCCTATTTGACTGGTACATGCTCTTACAGAAATACCATTTTCTTTCAAAAACAACTTTGCCACAGCCCCGGCAGCCACTCTTGCGGAGGTTTCTCTTCCGGAGGAGCGTCCGCCGCCCCGGTAATCCCGGATGCCGTATTTTTTATAAAAGGTATAATCTGCATGACCGGGACGGAAAATACCGGCGATATTGGAGTAATCGGAAGAGTGCTGATCGCTGTTGCGCAAAAGAATGGCTATGGGAGTACCGGTGGAAACGCCATCAAAAACGCCGGAAAGGATTTCCCCTGTATCGGATTCTTTTCTTGCGGTACTTACAGAAGACTGTCCCGGTTTGCGGCGGTCAAGTTCCCTCTGGATAAAATTTTCATCTATGGGAATACCGGCAGGCACACCATCAATGATCACGCCCAGCGCCTTGCCGTGAGACTCGCCGAAAGTTGTTGCTGTAAAAAGAGTACCGAAAGTATTATTCATTTTTTTACTCCTTGTTTTTCCATCTTTTTTCACAAAATTCCCGGATAAGGAACGCATTGCTTTCCGGCGAACTTTTCCCGTCCGCCTGAATAAAAAGATGTGCTTTATCCCTGAAAAGGGAGCGTCTTTCTTCATTCATCCGGCAAAAGGCGGCAAAAGGATCTTTTTCGCCCTGTAAAAATGGAGGCAGTCCCTTTCTCATGATCCTCTCGAAAGCAATTTTATCCGGCACGTCGATACAAAAAAACAGACCGGCATTTTTCAAATCTGCAGAAGTAAGAAAAGGATTGTTCAACGCCCCTCCCCCCAGAGCAATAATGCTTTTTTCCTCATATTCCCAGAGTTTCCGCAGGATATCCGCTTCAAACTTCCGGAAATCTTCTTCCCCCAGTTTCCGGTAGATCTCCCTTACGGAAAGGTGACTTTCTGTCCGGTAATTATATTCCTCCCGCAATACATCATCAGAATCCACCCAGGGGACATTCAGCAACGCGCCAAGGGCATTTGCCGCGGAGCTTTTTCCTGCGTGTTTGATCCCGCATATATTGATATTTTCCGGAAGAGTCATCTTTTCTCCATTTGTATTTCTTAAATTCTTTCCTGTGAGATAATTTCAAAAGTCATCCGAAAAATTTGCAGAACAAAGTCAATACTTTTCAGACTTTCGGGGACTTTTAAAATCACCTCCTATTACAATACCACAAAAAAACTGATATTTCAATAGCCGCATATTGAAAAAAATGTCTCCCCGGGGTATATTATTCGGAAGTAGGATATATCTGTAAAAAGGAGTACAGAAATGGTTAAACAATTTGCAAGTGAAAATCTGCCGCCCCATGTTCAGGATATAGCTGATACGATGAATGTGGAAATGGAAAAAATCCCGCCTTTCAAAGTTCCGTCACTCCCATTTGACAATACTCTTTCCCCTGCCCTTTTCCTCAATAAAAAAAGACAGGAATTGCGTAAAGGTTTTGAGGAAAAGATTTTCGGATATATCCCCCCCCGTTGTGACGAACTTATATTCAAAGTCACCTCCGAAGAGGCGGCATTTGAAAATCTTGCCATCCGCAGAGAAATCGATATCATCTGCCGGCACAACGGTATGGAAAGAATATTGCATCTTCTTCTTTACATCCCAGCCAATGCAAAAGGACGCGTTCCGGTATTTTTCGGTTTGAATTTCAAAGGCAATCACGCCTGCACCAAAGATCCGGGCGTAACATTCCATCCCTTTGACCGTTATCCCACTCTGATCCCCGGTTCATTGCGTCTGGCAGATGGCAGAGCTTCGGAAGAGGAAAGAGGACTTGTGGAAGACCGCTGGAACTTTGAAAAAGCCCTGAAAGCAGGATTTGCCACGGCAACAATGTGTTACTTTGATATTTATCCCGACCATCCCCACGGCTTTGAAAAAAGCATCATGAAATTCTTTTATACAAAGGAAGAGTGGGAGAGTCCCGATAGAGATACAGGAGCGATCTGTGCCTGGGCATGGGGACTTATGCGTGGGATCGATTGTCTGGAAACCCAGAAAGAACTGAATATGGATCTTCTTACAGTCCATGGTCACTCCCGGTTGGGGAAAACGGCTCTTCTGACAGGCTCTTACGATCCCCGTATCGCGCTGACGGTTTCCAATGGTTCCGGGGCATGCGGAATAAAGATGATGCACCACCATTTCGGGGAAAATTTCGGCTGGGTGCAGTATTGGAATCCCCACTGGTTCAGAGGAAATTTCGCGGAAATGGTCAATAAAGAGCAGGAAATGGATTTTGACTTCCATTTTCTTGCGGCAAGTATTGCCCCCCGGCTTTTGTATGTTTCCGACGGGGATATAGATACTTACGCTGATCCGGAAGGTAGTTTCCTTACCTGTAAAGAAGCCTCGAAAGCGTGGCAGCTTTTTGGGGCAACCGGTTTGGGGGAAGAGGAATATCCCCCCTGCGGAAAACTTTGCGGCCAGGAGATCGGCTACTATCTGCGCAAAGGGGATCACGCCTTTACCGGGGAAAACTGGGATATGCTTATCCAATTTGCAAAAAAACATTTCTGTTGAACATTCAAAGAGAAAATAAAGAGGTCTATATGAGCAACAGTACCGGCAATAAAAATACTTTTCCAGCATTACAGGCTGTCAACAGCGCAAGCGGCTTCAAAATGGATAACTGCTGGGTCTGGTGCGGTTCTGCGGTAAAGGAGGAGGGAAAGGGGTATCACCTTTATGCCGCAAGATGGGGCAAAGATTATCCAATGCTGGAAGGGTATGTATTCAATTCCCATATCGTCCATGCTTTTTCCGAAACATTGGAAGGGCCGTATTCTTTTGTAGAAAAAGTCCTGCCTCAAAAAGAAGATCCCGCCTGCTGGGATGGACGCATGACTCATAATCCGGTTGTGGTGAAATATAAGGATGAATATCTTTTGTATTATATTGGAAGCACATACGATGGAGACCCCACTCCGGCTTCACAAGTAGTGAAGAACAGGGAAAAACTTAATAATGTTTATGACAGGATCTGTATCGGAGTCGCCAGAAGCAAATCCCCGGCAGGTCCCTGGAAAGTCTGCCCCCATCCGGTTCTCACTCCCAGGGCGGATAAATGGGATAACTGGATCGTCACCAATCCTGCCCCCTGCGTGCTTCCTGATGGAAGAATATTTCTCTATTACCGTTCCAATTCCCAGATAGGCCCTATCGGACTTGCCGTTTACAATGATCCGGAAGGGGAAGCAGAGAGATTGGATATGCCGGTCTTTACAAAGGATATGTTTGTGGAAGATCCATTTGTCTGGCACAATGGAAATTATTTTGAAATGATCGCCAAAGATCTTTCCGGAAATCTTACAAAAGAATACCATGCAGGAGCCCATTTTGTTTCGGAAGACGGTATCAAGTGGGAATATACCCATAAAGCCTATTCCAGAAATATCATCATGGATGGAAGAGAGATGACTCTCGGCTGTCTGGAACGCCCTCAACTCCTTTTTGATGACAATGGAACCCCCGTTGCCCTTTTTGCCGCTGTTGCCGATGGGCCCGGAGGCTTCAACAATGCCCCCAACACCTGGAATCAGGTCTTTCTGCTGAAATAAAATACAATAAAAAGGTGATGAAATGAAATTATCACAACGGGCATTGAATCTTGTTCCCTCTGAACCCCGGCGGATCTATGATGAAGCAAAAAAATAT
>JAGBXB010000016.1 GCA_017629515.1 Lentisphaeria bacterium
AAAAACAGGAAAGATCGTTACTTTGAAATCCTGACACAATACAATATTCAATCCGGGGAGGGAAAAATGTCAAAAACAGATTTGAAAACTTTACAGGAAAAAGTACAGCTTCTCCGTTTGCAGATGAATAAAATCATTTTGGGGAAAGAAGAGAAAGTGGATCTTCTTCTTACCGCCCTTTTTGCCGGAGGGCATGTTCTGCTGGAAGATGTTCCCGGTACAGGGAAAACCATGCTGGCAAAAACCCTTGCCCAGTCTATTGCGGCAGATTTTAAAAGGATACAGTTTACCGCAGATCTTCTGCCGGCAGATGTGACAGGAACAAGTGTGTATTCCCCTAAAGACGGTTCTTTTACTTTCCGGGAAGGGCCAGTTTTCACCAATCTGTTTCTTGCCGATGAGATCAACCGGGCGTCCCCACGGACACAATCGGCATTGTTGGAGGGGATGAGTGAAAATCAGGTGACGGGGGATGGGCAAGTACGGAAATTACCTGAATTTTTTATGGTTATTGCCACCGAAAATCCCATTGAATATTATGGGACATATCCTTTGCCGGAAGCGCAGCTGGACAGATTTGCCCTGCGGTTTGCCCTGGGGTATCCTTCTGTGGAACAGGAGAGACTTCTCATGGAGAAAAAAGAGGATCTGGAAAGGAATTTATCTCTTTCTCCTGTAATGGATTGCAATGATATTCTGCTCATCCGGGAAAAAGTCAGGGATATATATATTGAAGAAAGTGTGATGGATCACATCCATAATATCGTACTTGCCACAAGGTCTTTGCGGGATGTTGTTCTCGGAGCAAGTCCCCGGGCGCTCCTGACATTTGTCCGCTGTCTCAAAGCATTTGCATTTCTTTGCGGAAGAGAATATGTTATTCCGGAAGATGCGGCAATCCTTGCTGTTCCGGTTTTGGCGCACCGGCTTGTTTTATCCGGGGAATGTAAAAATTCCGGCATGAATACGGAAGAAGTAATAAGAAAGATCCTTGAAACTCTCGTTGTGCCTGTATAAGGGATTTTGAGATGAGATTTTTTCACTTTCTGCAAGAAAAATATCATACTTTTCTCCGGTCTTTTTTTGAGGGGCCTTCCTGGTTATGGCGTAACGGGGGAGGGCGGAAAAGTACGGAGGAAAAATATATTTCCCCATCCTTTATGCTGTTGATCTGGTGCAGAGGGGTGTTGCTCCGTTTTTTTACATTTCAGGGCTGGATGCTTTTCTGGGTTTTTCTTGCTGCCGCATTTTATTCAAGTATCATGATCCGCAGTTCTGTTACGGTTCTTTTTCTGCTTCTCGGCGGCTTGTTTCTTTTTAACGGACTTTTTCTGCTTCTCTTTTTTCCCCGGTTGAAAATCAGAAGAACTGTTCCCAAAAGAGTGATGCAGGGGAAAGAGTTTACTATACACTATGAGTTGGAAAACAGTTCTTTTTTTCCCTGTTTTTCTGTTCTGGCTGATCCTCTGCTGCAAGGGAAAGGGATCCGGGGAAGTGCGTTGAAAGCCTTTTTTATTGCCGGAAGAGGAAAAATAGCATGCAGCAGAACTTTTATACTGGAAAAAAGGGGCGTATGGCAGCTTCCTGCTGCTACGGTGGAAACTTCTTTTCCTTTCGGTTTATTGAAAAGAAGTTTCTGCGATCACAGAAAAGTGGAGATTTTTGTGCATCCATATTGGCAGAAATTTCATTTTTCTTCCTTTGCTGAAAAAGGATCTGCCGGAACTTCTTCCGGAAAAAATACAGGAAAGATCACAGGTAACAGAGGATTGGATATCGCCAGATGCCGGGAATATGTCTATGGCGATGAAGTGCGTCTGATCCATTGGGGAAACAGTGCAAAATGGGGGAAACTTGCCGTCAAAGAATTTGAGGAGGAAAAAAATACCCGTCTTGCTGTCATTCTGGATACGGCTGAACCTTTTACATGGAAAACTTTCCGGAAAATTGCCGGGAATTTTCTGCATTTTCAATCTTTTGAAATGGAAGAAATACGGGGGAAAAGATTTGAAGCTCTTCTCTCCTTTGCCGCAAGTCTTTCCGGGACACTTTCTCCGGAAGAGTATGAAATGGATTTTTATATCCCCTGCGTGGAAAATAGAAAAAATCAAAAGAAAAGCATAAAGGATCTTTTTGAAAAATGGATAGCGGGGAGAACGCCTTCTCATAAGGTAAATGTCATCCGGGAATATAAAGTAGGGAAAAATGCCATGCTGCATACGGCGTTTCTGGATGAACTTGCCGCATTGGAAAAAGTAGAGAGTACCGGCAGATTTGAAAATATCACAGAGGAAATTTTGCAGAAAATTTCCGAAAATAATTCTTCTGTATTGCTGATTCTTCTTTCCTGTGATTCTGCCGCAGAAGAGTTGTATGGAAAAATATCCGAATGTACGGAAAATTGCCGTGTCCTTTTTCTTCCGGATGGGGAAAAAATTGTGGACAAAGGGGAAAAAAGCGGTATTCTATCCCGCAAGGCGGAACAACTTTCCTCCGGAGACCTTTTAAGCGGAAGATGGTGGTAATGAACATGAAAAAGAATGAAAAAAATTCTTTGCAGGAAGAAAAAATTACTTTGAAAGAGATTTTTTATTCTTTCATGGTGATCATGCCTCCGGCTTTTCTTTTTGCTTTGAAAAACGATCTGCCTCATGTTTTTATTATAACTTTTATTCTTCTTTTACTGCCGCTTTTCCGGAAAAGACCGCTTCCGGCAAAAGACAGACCCGTTATCTATTGTATCGTTGCAGGGATGCTTCTTACCGCTTTGCCGGATCTCATGTTTACTGCGGATGATGCAAGAATGGGGTTGCTGGATGTACTTATCCGCTCAACTCTGGTATTGCCGTTCCTGTTGTATATGGCATCTCTGGGCGGGCTTTTTGCCCGGTCCGGCAGACTGGTGGGGGTGAGGGCGGCTCTTGCTCTTACGGGAATGCTGTTATGCGGGGACAGATTCAACAGTAAGGATGCACATAATGTGCTTCTGGGATTTTTTGATCCTCTGCTGAAAGAATATTTTTCCATCTATTTGTATTGTGTCATCCTCCAGGGAGTATTTCTGCCTTTATTCCTTTGCGGAATATATAAGAAAAATGAGAAGGAAAATGGGGAAAGAAAAGAGGAACAGATATTAAGAAGAAAAAGTATTTTTCTCTATGGGGTTTTTACTTTGTTATTTTTGTTTTCCACACTTTTTTCTTACAGATTTATACAGAAAAATCCCTCTTTTTTAAGGTCGGTGGAGATCTATTTTATGCGTCTCGGTTCCCGGGGGATGCAGAAAGGATTCAAAAGCGGAAAAAATATGCTTTCCCGGAATGTGGATCTGCGTGCACCTCTGCCGCCGTGGTTCGGACAGCTGCCTGATGAGATATTGTTTCATGTCAAAGCGGAATTTCCCCCGGGCTTGATGCGCAGCGGCGTTTATACTCTTTATGAACACGGCAGATGGCTTCCGCATAAAAAAGACAATGATATCCCTCTGGAAAGCGTGAGACGCACAGGATTATTATCTTTCAATACATTCCGTCCTGCCGGTGCCGATATAGAGGAACAGCGGAAAAATGATCCTGAATTTGATATGGAAAAGGATTTTACCTGGGAAAAGAAAGAATTGAAGATGGAATTTTTTCCGGACAGCCTCGTCAGCGGTTCCATCGTTCCCATGCCGGGAAATACTGTGAGAATAGATGCTGTGGCAGATTCTGCAAGGATCACTGCCGAGGGGGTTCTGCATTTGAAACATTGGAAAAAAGACGGTGGAGTAACATTTTTTGTCCGGGAGGCGGACGGGGAGGCTTCTTTCAATATTTTCCTTGAAAAAGAGGAAAAAACAAAGAAAAATATTTATGGGGAAAAATTGCTTCCGGAAGAGGAAAAAAGACTTTTGCAAGTACCCAATGCTATCCGGCAATATACTTGGAAAGTCTGTCCGCAAAGCAGGGAAAAATCCCTCTCCGGAAGAAAGAAAATGGAAACGATACAAAAGTTCCTGCGGGAAAATTTTTCATACAGTTTATATGTCCCTTACAAGGGGAGGAAAGACTTTTTCAAAGATCCGGTGATGCGTTTTCTCCTTGAAACCGGAAAGGGACATTGCGAACTTTTTGCTTCTGCGGCAGTTTTGATGTGCCGTGCGGCGGGATTGCCGGCAAGATATGTGACCGGGTTCGTCTGTGATGAAAAAAGTCCCACAGGAAAGTATTATATCTGCCGTCTTGCCCATGCATGGGCGGAAATATATCTGCCGGAGGAAAGAAAATGGGTGACGCTGGATGCCACTCCTCCGGCGGAGGTATTGCTGCGGAAAGAAAGTAAAAGAAAAAATTTCTTCCGCAAATGGATGCAATATCTGAATTTTTCCGGACAGGATTTTTTTGCCATGATACGGAGGGGATATTTCGCAGAAACTGCTGCCCGGCTTCTTCTCCTTTTGTGGAAAGGCTTTTTCCTGCTTTTTACCACTCTGTGGGGCTGGAGCCTTCTTACAGTGGCAGGGCTCCTTTTTTCTGTGTGGTGGATCAGGAGAAAAAAAAGAAGGATACGCAAAGAGTTTCTTGCAGAAGAAAGAATGGTTGTGCGGAAAAAATGGTTGAAATTTGAAAAGCGTTTTGCCGTCCTTACCGGAAAAAAGAGACCGGAGGAAATGCCCGTAAAAGAGTTTTATTCTTTCTTTACTGTACCGGGCTTGAAAGAATTCGTGGAAGAGTATGAAAAGATCCGGTTCGGCAGTCCGGAAAGTTCTGACAATACCATCCTTTTGCAGAAAATGGAAAAAAATATGCAAAAACTTCTCTCTTTTATAGAAAAAGAGGGTGCAAAATATGACAAATGGCAGTAAAGTATATGGGAAAAAGTTTGTGCCATTGAGGAAGTAGAGGAAAGAGGAATATTCCGGAGTTCCGGAATCTGGATAATATGAATAAAAAGACCGTTGCAAAAACAGAACTGCTTTTACAGCAGGAGGAAAAAATTCTCCCCTCCTTTGCCATGTATTTTGTGCATGGGGAAAAGGATGCCGTTTGTCTTGCGGAAGAGTGCCTTTTTGCCTGTGTGGAAAAATGGCGGAATAATGAGTTGACAATGCCGCCGCGTGTATTCCTTTACCGGGAGATCCGGAAAAAATGTTTTGAATATCTCGGCGCAAGAGGGAAACATTTTGAAAGTTCTTTTGTCCTTTCAGAAGAGAAATTGAAAAACGAGTTGTCTTCCGGAGAGGAGAGGGGAAAATTGTATGAAGATCTTCTGCTTCTGGCAGAGTCTTTGAGCTTTTTACAGGAACAGGAACGGGAAATATTGTTTCTTATGCTGTTTTGCTCCCTTTCAAAAGAGGAGTGTGCGTTTGTTCTGGATAAAAGCACAGGGGATGTGGAGGAAGTGTATCTGCTCGCATTGATGAAATTGAATACAGGACTTTCCGCAGGGAAAGAGATGATTGCTGAAAAAAGTGCCGGGGAAATGATCAAGTTGACCGGGACAATAACATTTCTCCTTTCCAAATGCGGGCAGTACGCCTGTTTGAAGCAGGAAAACAAAGAAAAGATTCTTTTGAAAGCTTCTGCGGAAATCCCTTTTGATTACCGTAAGGCAGTATATAAAAGTTGTGCCGTATTGCTTTTTTGTGTGATAACGGCAGGACTTTTGATCCATTCCCATATCCAGGGGGAACCGGAACTGCAGCCCGAAGTGAAAATGGGAGTCTTTATGCCGGAAGAGGAACGCAGGGAAAATCTTTTGCAGGAAAAAGCAAGACAGGAGAAAATTTTATCTGAACGCAGAAAAGATTTGACAGCGGTACAGCTTTCCATCCGTAATTTTTCTTCCTCCGGCAGAGTTCCTGATCCGGAAAAAGCAGAAAAACGCTTGAAGAAACTTGGCGTAACTGTAAAGATCCACCGGGTGGAGAAAATGGGGACAAACAGGGAAAAAATATATTTATATGTGGCACCGGCAGATGCTTTGAAGATCAGCAGGTGTAAAAAGTTGTTGAAGTAGGAGAAATTATGACGATTGCAGAATTATTGCCGGTGACAGTGGGGGCGGTATTGGTGAACAATATCGTATTATCCCGTATTCTGGGGATATGTCCTTTTCTGGGAGTATCCAAAAAGTTGAAAACTGCTCTGGGAATGGGGTGTGCTGTTACTTTCGTAATGACGATCTCTTCTTTTGTTACTGCAGTTCTTTATCATTTTCTTTTGAAACAGCCATTGACGGCAGGCTCTTTCAAAAATCTGGATCTTTCTTTTGCCAGAACTCTTGTTTTTATTGTGGTCATAGCTTCTCTTGTGCAGATCGTGGAGATCCTGATGCAGAAATTCAGTAAGAGTCTGTATCAGGCATTGGGGATCTATCTGCCGCTTATCACCACAAATTGTGCCGTTCTCGGGGCTGCGGAACTCAATGCCGCTTCCGGAAGAGGGATCATCCTTTCCACCATTTACGGCTGCTGTTCAGGACTGGGGTTTGCTCTTGCCTTACTGCTTTTTGCCAGTATCCGGGAAAGACTGGAACTTTCCCGCATCCCGAAAATCTTTCAGGGGGCATCCATTGCCCTTGTTACCGCAGGCATCCTCGCTATGGCGTTTATGGGATTTGCCGGACTTGTGAAGTAAGAAAAAGGAGGAGAATATGGTTGCAGTATTGATTTTGGCGGAGCTTTATGCCGCCGGACTCATTATCGGCGGGATCGGACTGGTACTCGGGTGTGTTATCGGACTGGTTGTACTGTTCTTTTCCGTAAAAAGCGATGACCGGATCGAAAAGATTTCAGAACTTCTGCCCGGAGCAAACTGCGGAGGATGCGGATTTGCCGGATGCGGGGATTTTGCCAGAGCCATCGTGGAAGAGGGGGCAGATCCCGCTTCCTGTGTGGCGTGCAGTGCGCTTCTTGCTTCCGAAATCGGAAAAGTCCTGGGCAGGGAAATAACTGTACGGGAAAAGAAAGTGGCTGTGGTTTATTGTTCCGGAGATAAATCACGGGCAGTTGCCTGCGCTGAATACAATGGATTGAGCGATTGCCGTGCTGCGGCGGCATACGCCGGAGGCGGAAAAGGCTGCCGGTACGGTTGTGTGGGAATGGGTACATGTGCAAGAAACTGTCCTTTCGGAGCCCTTGAGATCCGTAACGGACTTGCCGTTGTGCATCCGGAACTTTGCACAGGATGCGGGAAATGTGTCTCCCTCTGTCCGAGAAAACTCATCCATCTTGTTCCCGCTTCCTCCAAAGCGCATATATACTGCAACTCTCTGGAAAAAGCGGCAGTAAAAAGAAAAGTATGTAAAGCGGGGTGCATCGGATGCAAGAAATGTGTAAAGGCTTTCCCCGGATTGTTTAATGCTACCGGCGGTCTTGTCCGGGCGGTGGAACCGGAGAAATTAACAAGGGAAGATCTGGAAAAGATCTCCTGTCCTGTTCATGTCCTTCACCTTGTGGAAGAGGATTTTCCCTGTGAAAACGTTGAAAAGAAGGAGCAGAAACAATGAAAATATTCCGTTTCAAAGGGGGATTCCACCCTGCCGGTCATAAGGAACTTTCCGCGGGACGTATGGTAAAAGATCTGCCGCTCCTGCCCCGTTATACAGTCATGCTCCGGCAGAATGTGGGCGCACCGCCGCAAGTATGCGTGAAAAAAGGCGATCATGTGGAAAAAGGCAGTTGCATCGCAACAGCAGCAGGGATACTTTCCGTGCCGCTGCAC
This sequence comes from Lentisphaeria bacterium, assembly GCA_017629515.1. Lineage (GTDB taxonomy): Bacteria > Verrucomicrobiota > Lentisphaeria > Victivallales > UBA1829 > RGIG5327. The sequence continues at coordinate 7,704 of JAGBXB010000016.1, forward strand.
TCTCCCGTAAGCGGTACTGTCGGGGATATGGTCACTGTGCCCGGGCCTAATGGAACTGCCGTGGAAGCCCTGGAAATCTTTTCCGCCCCCGCAGAAGAACAGAAATGGGATGGTACTCTTGCGCCCATAGATGAGTGGCGTGATACTTCTGCGGCAATATTGAAGAAACGCATTCTTGATGCAGGGATCACCGGAATGGGGGGAGCAGCATTCCCCACCCATGTAAAATTATCCCCTCCGCCGGAAAAAGTACTGGATACTCTTATCCTCAACGGCGCAGAATGTGAGCCATTTCTCACATCCGATGATACTCTGATGCGTCTTCATGCCAGAGCCGTACTTACCGGAGGGGCGATCGCAGCAAAGATCCTGGGGATAACCGAGATCATTGTGGGGATAGAAGAAAATAAGAATGAGGCTGTTTCTGCTATGGAACAGGCAGCCTGGGGAATACCGGGAGTGAATATTGCCGTAGTCCCGCTGCCGGTAAAATACCCCCAGGGCGGGGAAAAACAGTTGATCTATGCCCTTACCGGAAGAAAAGTCGTTCTGGGGACATTGCCTATGGATGTGGGGTGTGCCGTTCTGAATGTAGGGTCATGCTATGCTATATGGGATGCTGTCCTGAATGGACACCCTCTTGTGGAACGCATTACTACTGTGACCGGAACTCCGGTGGTTTCTCCGGGCAATTACCGTATTCCCATAGGCGCGTCTTTATCTGCCGTATTGGAAAATGCCGGAGGGATCCGGGAGAGATCCAATGTGGGGAAAATCATTTTCGGCGGGCCTATGATGGGGTTTGCCCAGTATTCTCTGGAGGTGCCGGTATCTAAAAATACTTCGGGGATATTGCTGCTGGAAAGAACGGAAGCAGCCCAGTTTACCGGAGGACCGTGTCTCTGTTGCGGAAAATGTGTGGAACATTGTCCCATGCAGTTGCCTGTGAGTACATTGAGCAAGGCATGTGAAAATGAAAGATATGATCTGGCACAGAAAAATCATGTTCTTGCCTGTCTGGAATGCGGTGTTTGTTCCAGTGTATGTCCCGCCCGCAGACCCAATGTGCAGCATTTCCGGAAAGCAAAGACGGAACTCAAAGAAATCCAATGGAAAGAAAAAAATAAAAAGATATGAACGGAAAAAAGGTTGATCTTATGAGTGACAATATGGATAAAAAAGAACTTACGGAAAAGTCGGAAACGCAGAGAATCATTCTGCCCGACCCCACCCGTCTGATATTAAGTCCTTCCCCCCATATCCAGACCGGGCCGGGAACGGGCAAGATCATGCTTCTTGTGATCGCCTGTCTTGCTCCTGCCATCGTTGCGTCCCTGATGTTTTTCGGACTTCATGCGTTGCGGGTACTTGTGATCACCACGGCAAGCTGTGCAGCATTTGAATATTTGTGGAACAGGATCAGCGGAAGGAAAAGCACTTTGAATGATTTTTCCGCCATTCTTACCGGGATCCTCCTTGCCATGAATACCAGCAGTCTTACTCCCGCATGGGTCTGTGTTGCCGGAGCATTTATTGCCATCATCATTGCCAAACAGATTTATGGCGGTCTGGGGCAGAATCCTTTCAATCCTGCTGCGGTGGCACGGATCGCCATGCTGACCGGAGCTGCCGGGGCCATGACCAGATTTCCCGCTCCCAACAGCATCTTTTTTGCGCCCATTCCGGATGCGCTGACTACGGCAACGCCTCTGGGTGCGGCGGAAAGTTTTTCGGCAATGGGGAAAGGTGTCGAATATTTCAATTCTTCCGCTTTTCTGTGGAGAGCCTTTATCGGGGAAACTTCCGGCAGTCTGGGGGAAACTTCCGCATTGGCGATCCTTATCGGCGGGATAGGGCTTATTGCTTTAAGGATCATCCGCTGGCATATACCTGTTTCCATTATCTGCACAGTGGCAGTTTTTGTTTCTCTGGTAAATCATTTCAGTCCGGGGACGACGCCGGGGGTATTGTTCCATCTTTTTTCCGGCGGTCTGCTTCTGGGAGCGTTTTTCATGGCGACGGATATGGTCACTTCCCCGGTAACAGTAAAAGGCGGGATCGTTTTCGGTATCGGTATCGGCATACTGGTCTGTGTCATACGCATTTACGGCTCGTATCCGGAAGGGATGAGTTTTGCCATTGTGCTTATGAATGCACTTGTCCCTCTTATTGATAAAGTTTGTTATATCCGTCCTTTCGGACATCAGAACATTAAATCCGGCAGGATCGAACCACGCCGCGGGGAGATCAAATAATGAGTATGGAAAACAGAGAAAAAATCGCAGAAATGGAACGCGCCGAAGCGGAACGTTTGGGAATGGATGTGGCTTCCTATCATAAGATGCAGGAGGCTATGCGCAGGAAAAAGGCCGAAGAAGAGGCAAAAAAAATCACTTTTAAAAAGGTTTTGAATGTCTTTTTTCTGGGGGGCTTCCTGTTTCTTGTATGTGCATTTGCCGCAATGATCATGTGTTTTGCCAATGGTGCTACGCGTCTTCCCAGAGAAAAGGCAAAGAAAGACGCTCTTGCCGTTGCACTCAAAGATATCCTGCCTCCCTTTGATAATGATATCATTGCCACAGAAAAAAAAGTTTCTCCGGGCAAGGGCAGATATTCCGCTTTGATCTATACGGCGGAAAAGGCGGGTAAAAAGATTGCTTATGCCGTAAAGGTCTCCACTATGGAAGCCTACGGGGGGAAGATGGAGGCTCTGGTCTCTTTTTCTATGGAGAAAAGGATCCTTTCTTTTGTCATTACGGAACACTCGGAAACACCGGGTCTCGGTTCGGAAGTTGCGGAAAGAAAAGAAAAAAAGACTTTCCGTACACTTTTTGCTGAAAAAGAAAAAAAGGCCTTTCCATACAATCTTCCGCCGGGGGCGGTTCTTGACCAGTTCCGCGGTCGTTCCACAGAACAGGCGCCCTGGCGTTTGCGGAGTATGGGGGGCAATGTTGACGGCCGCAGCGGGGCTACCATTACTTCCAATGCCGTAACTGTTCTTGCCTCCCGTGCGGCTCTTGCTTTGAATGAAATGTTGAAAAAGGAGGTTGTCCGATGAATTACAGCAGGGAATTTTTCAAAGGTATCTGGAAAGAAAATCCGGTACTTGTACTTATGCTGGGGATGTGTCCCTCCCTTGCCACTACCGGCAACGGAAGCAATGCGCTGGGAATGGGGCTGGCCACAACTTTTGTACTTGCGTGCAGTAACCTTGTCATTTCCTCCATCCGGAAAATCGTGCCGGGGAAGATCCGCATACCCTGTTATATCGTGGTGATCGCCGCTTTTGTAACGGTGGTGGATCTTCTGATGCAGGCATATACAGGCTCGTTATACAAGGCACTGGGGATCTTTATCCCCCTGATTGTGGTAAATTGTATCGTCCTCGGCAGAGCGGAGGCCTTTGCCTCCAAACATGGGCTTGTGGAGTCATTTCTTGACGGCGCGGGAATGGGATGCGGTTTTACTTTGGCGTTGGTCCTTATAGGGCTTATCCGGGAATTTCTTTCTGCCGGAACTCTTTTCAATATCCATATAGCGGAAAATTATCCTGTGACATTTGCAGTGATGGGACAGGCTCCCGGAGGATTTATTGTGATGGGATTTATTCTTGCAGGGATGAATTTCCTGAACATGCGCAAGGCAAAAAAAGAGGGCGGAAATTTTGTCAATCCGGTGGATATGGATTGCAGACATTGTATGATCTGCAGGCTCCCGGAGGATGAAAAATAAGTTTTTTTTGCCTTTGAAAGTTGAAAAAAAAACTCTTTTGTGCTAATTTAAGTATAGAATTTTACCAATAATCTGTAAAGAAAGGCTGTTGACATGTCTCTTGAAACTCTTGTCAAACTCTCCAACAAGTATGGTTCTGATGCTTCCTGTGTGATCGCAGGCGGCGGTAACACATCTTTCAAGGATGAAAAATTCCTTTATGTCAAACCAAGCGGGATCGCTCTTGCCACCATTCAAAAGGATGACTTTGTGGCTCTCGACCGCAGTATTCTGCGTAAAGTTTTTACGGAAACTTTTTCAGGGGATGAAAAGATCCGGGAAGAGGAAGTAAAGAATTTTATTGCTTCTTCCGTTGCTCCCACCTCCTGCGGCAGACCTTCTGTGGAAGCTCCTTTGCATGAACTTATGGACTTTGCTTATGTCGTACATCTGCATCCTGTTCTTGTAAATGGTCTTATGTGTTCTGCTGATGCGGAAAAAGTCTGCAAAACTCTTTTCCCGGCTTCTCTCTATATCCCCTACACTGATCCCGGCTATGTCCTTGCTGTTGCAGTAGCCGGTGCTGTGAAAAAATATGTGGCGGAAAATAACTGTCAGCCCTCTCTCATCTTTTTGCAGAACCATGGCGTATTTGCCGGAGCAAACAGTGAAGAAGAGATGATTGCCCTCTATGACAAAGTCTTTTCCACTCTGGAAGAAGCATACGCCAAAGCAAATATTGCCACTTCCTTTGTGCCTGAAAAAGCCGATGGGGAAACCGTAAGAATGTTTGCTCCCAAACTGCGTACACTTCTGGGAACAGAAAATGCCGATGGTACACTTGACCGTAAATTTGTGATCCCCGCAGGTATTTTCACTCCGGCGGAGGGGGCATTGACTCCTGATCACATCGTATATGCCAAATCTTATGCTTTTACCAAAGACGCCCCCTGTAAAGATTGCATCAATGCTTTTGCTGCTGAAAAAGGATATAAACCTGTGGTGGTGAATCTTCCCGGTAAAGGGGTATTCTGTGCAGGAAATACTATGAAAGAAGCGGAAGTAGCCGTAGAGATCGCCATGAATGGCGCACAGATCGTTGCGCTTGCTTCTGCTTTCGGCGGTGTCCGGTTCCTGAATGACCGTGAACGCTCCTTTATCGAAAACTGGGAAGTGGAATCTTACCGGAAAAATGCTCTTGCAAAGAAAAATACCGGACGGCTTGCCGGAAAAGTTGCCGTTGTTACCGGGGCAGCCCAGGGATTCGGTTACGGGATCGCGGAAGAACTGGCAAGAGAAGACGCCATTGTGGTCATTGCGGATATGAATATGGAAGGAGCCCAGAGTGCTGCCGATACCATCCGGGCTGCTTACCCTGCCTCCTGCGCCTTTGCGGTTGCTGTGAACGTTTCCAATGAAGAATCTGTTGCGGCAATGGTTCAGTCTGTTGCGGAAAAATGCGGCGGGATCGATCTTTTTGTTGCCAATGCCGGTGTGGTGCGGGCAGGTTCCGTAAAAGAAATGACTCTCAAAGACTGGGAATTTGTTACGGACATCAACTATAATGGTTACTTCCTCTGCGTCAAACATGTTGCCTCCCTCATGTCTGCGGAAACTGCCGACGGCGGCGACTGGCTGGATATCGTTCAGGTGAACTCCAAGAGCGGGCTTCAGGGCAGTAACCGTAACGGAGCTTATGCCGGAGGAAAATTCGGCGGTATCGGCCTGACCCAGAGTTTTGCTCTGGAACTGGTTGCCGACCGTATCAAAGTAAACAGCGTATGCCCCGGCAACTTCTTTGACGGACCTTTGTGGAGCAATCCGGAAAAAGGACTTTTCGTTCAGTATTTGAAGAGCGGTAAAGTTCCCGGAGCAAAAACTGTGGAAGATGTAAAGAAATTCTATGAAAGCAAGATCCCCATGAACCGGGGCTGTTTCCCCAAAGATGTGGCAAAAGCCATTATCTATTCTGTGGAACAGAAATATGAGACCGGTCAGGCGATCCCTGTCACCGGCGGTCAGGTCATGCTGAAATAAGTTCCCACTGAGCCTCCTGAAAAGGAGGCTTTTTTGTGGGTGGATACCGTATATTTTTAAGGTATGAGGGTATGTAAGGAGGCTGTTTTATGACACGAATTATCCAGACACCATTTCCCGCTTCGTGTATTCTCTGTTTTTGCGGAGATATTCTTGAATTCCGTGCAGAGAGTGATTCCCTCCTGAAAGGAAAATTTTTCCTGCGTACCAATCTGGGCAACGGTTCCGTCATGCTGGAGGAAAGGATCTGGAAGATCGAAAAAGAAAAAGATCCGGACGGGCAGGACTGGACAAATATTGAAATGGAAAAGGTGGATGATTATACCGGTAAGATCCGTATTTTACTGGATGAGACAGGTCACTATGAGGCAAAATGTTTTTTCCTCACCGAAGAGGGGGAGATCCTCTGGGCGGAGGGGGAAAATGTCCATATCAATATTGAGCCTTCCATAACAAGTTGCGCCAACAGTATCTATTGTGCTTTTGTCCGGCAGTTCGGCAGAAATAAATTGCTGCCTTTCAAAAAGGAGGCAGACGGGGTTACAACGGAACTGTTGGAACAACTGGATGCAAAAGGATATACGGTCATTCCCCCATCCGGGACTTTCCGGGATCTTATCAGGGAACTGGATCATATTTTTGACCGTTTGCATTGCCGTATTCTACATCTTCTTCCGGTAAATCCCACCCCCACAGTTTATGGGAAAATGGGGCGTTACGGCAGTCCTTATGCCGCATTGGATTTTACTGCGATCAATCCGGAATATGCGGAATTTGACCGTTCCGCCACTCCGCTGGATCAATTTATGGAACTTGTGGATGCCGTTCACAGAAAGAACGGGAAAATAATGATCGACATCGCCATCAATCACACCGGATGGGCGGCAAAACTGCATGAGACACATCCCCAGTGGCTTGTTCGTAATGAAGATGGTTCCATCCATTCCCCCGGCGCATGGGGCGTTACATGGGGGGATCTTACGGAACTGGATCACTCCAGAAAAGATCTCTGGATCTATCTGGCCCATGTATTCCGCACATGGTGTATGCGGGGGGTGGATGGTTTCCGGTGCGATGCCGGTTACATGATCCCTGCGGAAGCGTGGGAATATATTGTGGCAAAAGTGAGAAAAGAGTTTCCTGATACCATTTTTCTGCTGGAAGGACTTGGGGGAGATCCTGCCATCACCAATCTGCTTCTGGATAAAGTGAATATGAACTGGGCATATTCCGAACTTTTCCAGAATTATTCCCGGCAGGAGATCGAAGGATATTTGAATTATGCCTGGCAATGCAGTTCCGGTAAGGGGCTTATGGTTCATTATGCGGAAACCCATGATAACGACCGCCTTGCGAAAGTTTCTCATACATACGCAAGGATGCGGACACTTCTTGCCGCCCTTGCGTCCAATTGCGGCGCATTCGGATTCACCAACGGCGTGGAATTTTTTGCAGAAGAAAAAGTGGATGTGCATGATGACAGGGCATTGAATTTTGCTTCCTCTGAAAATCAGGTGGAATTGATAGGAAAAGTCAATACCATTCTTGCCTCCCATCCTGCATTTCATCATAACTCAGAGATCTTTTTTGCCGATTCCGGCAATGAGCAAGGAGTGGTTTTCAGCAGAAATTCCGCTTCCGGAAAACATCCCCTTGTGATCGTGGCAAATCTGAATACGGAAAAAGTCATAAAACTGCAATGGAATCCCAGAGAGACCGCTGTTGACGCCAGTACCGTATATGATCTTCTCACATCTGAAAAAGTGGATCTTGTATATGGTTCCGGAGGGAAATATTCTCTTCTGCTTGCCGGAGGGCAGATCATGTGTTTATCGCCGGTAAATCACATTACCGGAGAAAAACACTCTTCCGGGGAAGAAAAAACGCTTCCGGAATACCGCAGAGACCGCATCCGCAAACAAAATGCCGCCTCTATGGCAATGAAGATCCTGCATACTTTACGCGCCAGTCCTGTTGCAGGGGAAGATGAAAAAGCGGAATTTCTTGCAGAAGAGATCCTTGCTTCCCCCTTGTCTTTTTTCTCTTCCGCAGTGAAAAAAGCCGGGAAAAAAGGCCTGCTCCCGTTGATCCAGTGGCATTATCCCGAGGATCACAAAAGACAACTTATGGTTCCTCCGGGACATTTTCTTCTTGTAACAGCCCCCTGCCGTTTCCGCGCCAGTATCCATGTGAACGGAAAGTTTTATTCTGTCGTACGGGGATTGCAGACAGAGGATAAAAAGACCTTTTTTGCTTTCCTTGTGCCGCCGGAAATGGAAAATACTGGAGAATATGCGACCGGGGAACTGCTTACAAATGTATTTTGTGATGACCGCCCGGAAAGGCTTTCCTCCCCTCTGCTTTTCCTTTCCCCTTCTCTTTCCCATATCCCTCTCTCTTTTACCGGAAATAATTTAAGAAAGAGCCGAATGAGGTATCTGCGGGGCAACGGCAGAGGCGGGTTTGTTTTTCAGGAACTTCTTCCGGAAGTACTGCACAGCCGTTATGACGCACTTTTCCTTGCCAATCTGCATCCGGATTATCCGGTGGACAGACACATCCTTTTGCGCCGTTTCCGCTGTTACGCAATGGGAGAAGGACAGATCCGGGAACTGAACAGCGACCAACTCTGTTCTTTCCATATCGGGGAAGATGGCGGTGGAATATGGAAATATGAATTGCCGGTAGGCAACGCCCTTTCGGTTTCCCTGCTCCTGAAGATCCTGCCTGTTGCCGGAGAAAATTCCTGTCTGGTCACGCTGAAAAGAGAAGCCCATTTGAGAGAGGATCTGCGGGGCGGCGGCTTGAAAGAAAATGACCATTTGCGTTTTCTTTTCCGTCCGGATCTGGAAGACCGGAACTATCACGGGGAAACAAAAGTTGCTTTCGATTCCCGGGAGGTCTGGGGCGGAAAAATACATACATACCCCCGGGGGGAGGGCAGTACATTGCGTTTTACTGCCGCAGAGGACAGGATTCTGGAAGTAAGCAGTTCTTCCGGTATATTTGTGAGAAGTGATGAATTTCTTTATAATATACGGCAGGAGGATGAAAGCAACCGGAATCTGCCGGATACAACAGATCTTTACAGCCCCGGATATTTTCAGTTTTCCCTTGCCACTGATGAAAGCATCACTTTCCTCATTCAGGAGGGCAACGGGAATTTTCCCGCTCCGGTTTTTCCTGCTTTGACGGAAAAAGATTTTGCCCCGTGCCGGAAAAGCGTAAAAGAGATCTTGGAGGATTCTCTTGCCCAGTTTGTTGTGAAACGGGAGGAGAACAAGACCGTTATTGCCGGTTATCCCTGGTTTCTGGATTGGGGCAGAGATACCCTTATTGTTGCCCGGGGATTGCTTGCTTCAAACCGTTTTACGGAGGATGTGAAAGCCATTATTACACAATTTGCCTCCTATGCGGAACACGGCACGATCCCCAATATGATCTGCGGTGGCAATGCGGATAACCGGGATACCAGCGATGCTCCGCTCTGGCTCTTTACTTTGTGTGCCGATCTCTGTAAAAAGGAAAAATCTTATTCTTTCCTTGATACACTTCTGCCCCGTACGGGATTGACCTTGAAAGAAACTCTTCTGCAAATGGCGGAGGGATTGCTTGAAGGAACACCCAACGGGATCAAAGCAGATCCGGAAAGCGGTCTCCTTTACAGTCCGCCTCATTTTACATGGATGGATACCAATTATCCCGCCGGAACGCCCAGAGAGGGATATCCTGTGGAAATTCAGGCATTGTGGTTTGCCGCATTGGATTTTCTGGCAGAAATCACAGGGGAACTTTTCTGGAAGGAATCGGCGGAAAAAGTCCGTGCTTCATTTTTACGGTATTTCCCATTGAAAGAGGAGGGGTATTTATCCGATTGTCTCCATGCTTCCAGAAATACCCCTCCTTCCGGAGCTGTTGCCGATGATCATTTGCGCTGTAATCAACTTTATGCCATTACATTGGGAATCATTCCGGAAGAGGAAAAAGATCTGGCGGAAAATATCCTGCAAGGTTGTTCCTCTCTTCTTGTGCCGGGCGGAATGCGCTCTCTTGCAGACCGGGAAACGAAATATCTTCTTCCCATTTATGGCAATCATGGACAACTTCTTAACGATCCCTCCCATCCTTATCAGGGAAAATATGAGGGGGATGAGGATACAAAAAGAAAGATCGCCTACCATAACGGTACCTGCTGGACATTGCCGTTCCCGCTTTACAGTGAAAGTATATTCCGTCTTTACGGGAAAGACGCTCTTTCTGATGCAAAAGCCATTCTGGGAAGCAGTATATGGCTCTTCCGCAATGGTGTCTGCGTGGGGCAGCTTCCGGAGATCATGGACGGGGATTATCCCCATACTCCGAAAGGGTGTCAGGCGCAGGCTTGGGGGATGAGCGAACTCTTCCGGGTTTGGACTCTTCTGGAAGAAGGTAAATAAATATCTTTCTCCCTCCGTACCCCTCCGTACTCCTCCGTACTCCCACACACAAAAAAAGGCGCACCCTTGAGAGGTGCGCCTGAATATTGGAATCTACCGGAGGAAAATTAATCCTGACCAACTTTCCAACGGATGAATTTCTTGACGGTCATCTTGGGAGCGATCTTTCCAAGAGTGGTCTTTTCATCATTGAACCATGCCTGATCCATGAGGCAGACTTCTTTGAACCATTTTGCAATTTTTCCGTCAACGATTTTGGGACGGATCGCTTCAGGTTTGCTCATCACATCTTCGGAAGCAGCGAGAACTTCTCTTTCCTGAGCAATGCGTTCAGCAGGGATTTCGTTGGAGGTAATGTAGAGAGGATCGTACACAGTGATGTGCATGCAGATATCCATAAGTTTGAGATCTGCGGGGATCTCCCCTTCCACTTCCAGCATAACACCCAGTTTGCCGCCCAGGTGCAGATAGGTGGCCAGTGTACCGGTTGCTTCAAAACGGACAGCGCGGCGCAGCTGGATATTTTCACCGATAACGGCAATGAGGTTCACGAGGTTTTCTTTTTCCAGTTCCTGTGCCTGTTCGGTCACATCGCCATTGCCTTTGGTGCCGGCGAGGATTCTGGCAGCGGCTTCTTTCACATAAGCCTGGAATTTATCATTGGAAGCAACGAAGTCTGTTTCGCTGCATACTTCGATCATGATACCATTGGCACCTTCGATGATGGAGAAAACGCGACCTTCTTTTACGCTGCGGTCAGAACGTTTTTCTGCTTTGGCGATACCATGTTTGCGGAGGTAAGCGATAGCTTCTTCCATGTTGCCGTTGGTTTCGGAAAGTGCTTTTTTGCAATCCATCATACCTGCGTCAGTTTTGTCACGCAGTTCTTTGACCATTGCTGCTGTAATAGCCATAGTATATTCTCCTGAATTATTTGTTAGATTGTTTGGGAAGCGTTCCGCTTATTCAGCTTTGGGGGCTTCTTCTGCTTTTTCAGCCTTTTCCGCTTTGGGAGCAGCTTTCTTTACTGCGGGTTTGCGGGGGGCTTTTTTCACTTCTGCGGCTGCTTCACCTTCTGCTGCGGGAGCTGCTTCACCATCGGCGGCTTTGGCAGTTTTGCGGGCAGGGCGTTTGGTGAGGGGGCGTTTTGCTCCGGGAGCTGTACGGCGGCGGAGACCGGCTTCTTTGGTCTTTTCAGCGGCGGCTGCTTCGGCTTTGAGTTTTTCCTCGGCGGCTTTTTTGCCCCAGATTTCAGCGGCATCTTTGATGGTTTCCACGAAGGTATCCATGATGACCTTGATGGATTTCACAGCGTCGTCATTGGCGGCAACGGGGTAGTCGATGAGATCGGGATTTCCGTTGGTATCTACAATGGCAACGATAGGAATATTCAGTTTGCGTGCTTCTTTCACGGCGATATCATCGTGGCAGACGTCAACGATCACGAGGATATCGGGAAGTTTTTTCATGGAAGCAATACCGTCAAGATCCTTGTGGAGTTTTTCGCTCTGACGGGAAAGAAGAGCTACTTCTTTCTTTTTGAGGGAGGTATTTTCATCGGCGACTACGGAATCGATCTCATACATCTTTTTCACAGATTTACGGATGGTGGCGTTGTTGGTGAGAAGTCCACCCATCCAGCGTTCTGTAACATAGTTCATATCGGTAGCTTCGGAAGCCTCTCTGACGATCTGCTGGGCCTGACGCTTGGTGCCGACGAAAAGAATGTTTGCTCCTTTGGCAACTGCGCCCTGCAGGAAGTTGCAGGCATCAGCGACCTGATGGATGGTTTTGGTGATGTCGATGATGGAAATGCCGTTCTTTGCTCCGTAGACATAGTCCTTCATTTTGGGGTTCCAACGTTTTGTCTGATGTCCGAAATGACATCCTGCTTCGAGAAGATCCTGTACTGTAAGTGCCATGATCAAGCCGCCTTTCTTTTTTCCGATGCTTTTACACAGGCTTTTTTTATACGGTTTCAAGCCCGGCAAGTCACCTTTGCTGTTCGATTTTCCACACCGTCTCCCGGAGTTGGTTGATGGGAGTAAACAGATCCATCTGTCACGATGCTTCGTTACAAGGCATATAATATACTGCCACTTTTCTGTTTTACAAATTTTTTTTCAGTTTTTTTTGATTTTTTTTCCACAGCTGTCTCATAAAATCATGGAAAAAAGAGAAATGTTCGGTTGCCAGGCGAGGCGGTTGCCGCCGAGCGCGCAGTGGATGTGCGAATGAACCGCAGGGCAATCGCCTTGCGGACGCTCACAAGGAATTGTGAGCGTATGAGCCAGCAGCGAGCATTAAGCCGCGAGAGAATGAGGGCGTTTTTTGCCCGAATGAACGCAGGCGCATATAATGGAAAAAGAAACTGCCGCATTACGAAAGAGTTTGACTGCACAAAAGGAAAAAGTGAGGGGGATAGGGGAGAGAAAAAAGCAAAATGCGTTTGTCTCTCCCCTGAAGGTTGCCCAAAACAGGATAAAGAAGTATTTTTGAAAAAATCTGACAAAATCACTTTTTTAAAAGCAGATTTCTTTACGCACATAATTTTGTAAAAATATGCCATTTTTACAAAATTACGGGATAACTGTGGATTTTTTCTTCTGCACGGAGAACCGGTAAAGGATATGATTGAAAAAAATAAAAGTTATGCTATGTTATATATGTATCTTTTTTTATAAAGCAAACAAAATCAAGGAGAACTTATGCAGGCAGTTTACAACTTTTTACTGGATCTGACCAACTGGCCGCTTGCCATCGTGCTTATTGCGGGGGGACTTTATTTTACCGTCCGGACAAAATTTGTCCAGTTGGGGCTTCTGAAAGAAACTTGCAGGATATTGAAAGAAAGACCCGGTAATGCCGGCGGGATCTCTTCTTTCGGCGCATTGATGGTTTCCACTGCTTCCCGGGTGGGAACAGGAAATATCATCGGGGTATCCGTTGCCATCTGTGCCGGCGGGCCCGGTGCGGTATTCTGGATGTGGCTTACCGCTCTTATCGGGGGAGCTTCCGCTTTTGTGGAATCCACTCTTGCCCAGATCTATAAAAAACGGGATGCGGCAGGAAGCTGTTACGGGGGACCCGCTTTCTATATCGAAAGTGCCTGCCGCAGTAAAGTGCTTGCCATGCTTTTCACCTTTGCCCTTATCTTTACCTATGGTGTCGGGTATAACATGCTTGCTTCCTATAATCTGCAAAGCACTTTTGAAGTCTTTTCTTTCTACAAACCCGGCGTAACAAGCTGGATCATCGGCGGTATTATTGCTGTACTCTTCTTTATCACCATTCTCGGCGGCAACCGCAGACTTGTAAAACTTACCGGTATCCTTGTTCCTTTTATGGGGGTGGGGTACATTCTTCTTGCCCTTATTGCTCTTGCCGTCAATATCAGAGAGATACCGGAAATGTTTGTTGTCATTTTCCGCAGTGCTTTTGATTTCAAGGCGATCTTCGGCGGATTTGCCGGTTCCGTACTGGCTCTGGGTTTGAAAAGGGGATTATATTCCAATGAAGCCGGTATCGGTTCCGCCCCCAATGCCGCCGCTTCCGCAGAGGTGAGTCACCCTGTGAAACAGGGACTTGTGCAGATGCTTTCCGTCTTTATTGATACAAACATCATCTGTACCGCAACCGCACTCATGTGTCTTTCCTCCGGTATCGTACCGGCTTCTGCCGCAAAGGGTGCTCCCTATGTGCAGATGGCTCTCAAACAGACTTTCGGCAATGTGGGGCCCATTTTTATTGCCGTTGCCATGATCTTTTTTGCCTTTACCACGCTTCTGGGGAACTTCTATTATGTGGAAAACGGTTTTGCCTATGTTTTCGGCAGACGGCCCGGTAAAGTATCTATTCTTGTCATCCGTATCGTCGGAGCTCTTCTTGTCTTTTTCGGTGCCGGATTACAGATCGATATCGCCTGGGGGATCGCAGATATAGCCCAGTGTGTTCTTGCCTTTATCAATATTCCCGTATGTGCCATTATCGGCGGGGTCGCCTATCTTGCTCTGAAAGATTACATCCGTCAGAAAAAAGAGGGACTTGATCCTGTCTATATTGCCCGGAACAACGGTGTGAAACAGGATACCGATTACTGGAAATAACTGCTTTCTGTGATCCATTCATAAAAAACGGGCATCCCGGAAAAGGAATGCCCGTTTTTTTTATGCTGTTGCTGTCACTCAATCTTCCAGAAAGAGTTTCCGCAATTTTTTGATCTCTTTCTCTGTGATCCCGCCTTTCAGAAAATAATTTTCCGCCAAGGCCTGTACGGTCATTTTTCCGCCGTTTTCTCCGGCAAGATCTTTCAACCCCTGCATGAAACTCTGGAAATAGGCAGTACTGCGGTAGCGTTTTCCACGGAATCGGGAAAAGACACTGGTGGCTTCATAATCAAAAAGAAGATCCTTTTCCTCCATTCCCAGAAGTGCGCAGACAAGGAAAATAAAACAGCCTGTCCGGTCAGCCCCGCCAAGACAATGGGTATAGCAGGGGAGATTTCTTTTTTCCGTAAGCACCCGGAAAGCCTTTGCGTAATTGGCGGATTGTTCCGGAGTGAAAATGTTGCCGTAAGCACGCAGGGGGATATTGAAATACCTCACCTTTTTTCCGGGGAAGGCCTTACCGCTTTCCCCATCACTTGCTCTGGTATCCAGATCACTTTTTATGTGCAGATTTTCCATAAGGAAATCCAGACTTTCTCCGGGAACGGTGATGCTTTTATTCAAAGCACAGCCCCGGTAAAAAAGTCCCTGCCGGATTTTTTTGCCGTAAATGGTCATTTTCCCGCCGATATCCCGGATGTTGGAACCTCCCCCGATCCCTATCCAGCGGGGAAAGATCTCTTCCGTATGGAAAAAAGAAACAGGGGAATATTTGATCTTTCCTGTTTTTGCAGTATAACCTATGCGCCAGAAATATTTTGTACCGTTTTTCAGAGAGTGGACAAAAATTTTATTGCCCCTTTTGCCGGGATGGAAAGTCATTTTCTGCCGGAAAAAAGAAGATTCGGAAAGTTCAGCAAAAAAGTTTTTTCCCTTGTCTTTTCCTCTCTCTTCCCAGCTTAAAAGAATCTTTCCCGGAAAGGAGAAATCCAGACCGTCTGTCATAAGCAGTTTCAGCCAGTCGCCTACAAGTTCAGCATCCTGATTTGTGTCGGCTTCTTCAAAGCCTCCTACTTTATCTGCTGAAAGAAGGTATTTTTCCAGTAATTCCTTCTGGTCTGCCGTCCACTGGGAAAGGATCGCCCCTTCTTCCGGTGTTTTCAGTTTGATCATAAGCATCTCCTCCGGTAAAGTAAAAAAAGGACGACCGGAAAATATTCCCTGCAGTCCATTAATTTCAAGAGGGGAAATTCAAAGTCCGGAATTTGCCGGATATCTTTTTCTTTCCCCTTTTGCGGTAAGAAAAATAAATTCAGGATTATTCAAAATCCGCTTTGATTTCACCAAAAATATCTTCCGGGATCTCTTTGCGCAAATCAATGATCTTTTCTCCCTTGATGGAGTTCCAGACCGCATCTCCGATGGCGATGGAGCGCAACGCATCGTGGGAATCGGCAAGGATCTTGTATTTGCGGGCGGGATCCACACCCAGGAAAATATCTTCTTTAATGACGCTGTCGCCGCCGCCGTGACCGCCTACGCCATCCTGTACCCAGTGTGTCTCTTTGGAACCGAAGATGGGATAATAATCCAGAGAGCGTTTGCCGGTACCGGGCATGGGGAAACTTTCGTGACCTACTCCGCCCCATTCTTCACATTCGATCCTTCCGTGTGTACCGTTGATGGCAAGGCGGTAACCTTCCCAGGGGGTGGAGAAGTTGGCGGAATAGTTGAGGAGGACACCATTGGTATAACGCACGTTGGCGATAAGGGTATCGTGGATATTGATCTCGGAATCAAAGATGCAGCGGTCGGGAACATAGAGATCGTGAGAGTATTTTCTTTCCACGCCAAGAAGTTCGGACATGTGGGTTTCGGTAGCCGCAGCCTGCTGATTGGTGCGGGAGACCCAGCGGTTCACATAGGGACAATTTGCTTTTTCTTTACAGATAAGGCATCTTCTGCCGTCTTTTTTGGAGGGATTGAATACTGCATCGGGACCATAGTGGTTCAATGCACCGAAAGCATGAACAGTTTCAGGAGTACCATCTATCCACCAGTTTACAAGGTCGAAGTGGTGGCTGGCTTTATGGATGGAAAGGGAGCCGGAATTTTCCCGCATACGGTTCCAGCGGTTGAAGTAACTGGCTCCGTGACGGATGTCGATATACCAGTTCAAATCGACATGAGTGATGCGTCCCACTTTCTTTTCAATGAGCATTTCGCGCAGTTTTCTGTGGATGGGGGCATAACGGTAATTGAATGTGGCAATGACTCTGCCTTTGGATTTCTTTTCCGCCTGAATGACCTTCACCACATCTTCCGTATTGGTGCAGAGGGGTTTTTCGCAGATGACATCCAGATCGTTTTCCAGACCTTTGAGCAGATAATCCACATGATTGCAGTCTTTGCAGACTACAAGGAGGGCATCCGGTTTGGTCTCATTGAGCATTTTATCAAAATCCTGCGGCAGATAGCAGGGAACATCTTTGAGTTCGGGGAAACGCTCTTTTGCATATTCAAATCTCAATGTGTCAATATCCAGAAGTCCCACAACTTCAGAAACATCTTTGAAGTCTTTGAGGATGGAGGAAATAAACATTCCCAGTGCGCGACCGGACACACCGCAGACAGCATATCTTTTTTTTGCCATTTTTTGCTCCCGTCTGAAAAAATCAGACATTTGTTGGTTATTCTATATTTTCCCCGTTTCCGGGTGAATGATAATTGTATGTATAACAATACATCTGCAAAATGAAAAATCAAGTTTTTTTCTGTTTTTTATCAATTTTTGTCTGTGAATTACTGCAGCTGTTATTTACGGAGATTCAGGATGTTCACAAGGTGCGGAGAATCTGAAAATCATCCCCGGGTTCGCAATGTTTTTTCCGGCTGTTGCCGCAGTTTGTCACTGTATCAGATCTCCCTGCTGCGGCGCTTTCTGTATGGGGGAATGAATTGGGACTGTTATGAGGCAGAAAACAGGCTCTTTTCAGAAAAAAACAGGATAAGAGCAATTATTTCTTAATAAATAAAAAAAGTATACTGGAAAAAATCACGCTGTCATGTTATATTACCCCTGCAATGTTAAAATTCTGACAAAGTAAATACAGGGAGGAGGCGGCAAAAATGCTTAAAACACCAAAAGGTCTGCGCCTGCAGATCGGTTTTTTCGGTAAACGCAATGCCGGAAAATCCTCTCTTTTCAATGCGTTTGCCAATCAGGAGGTTTCTATCGTTTCCCCGGTTGCCGGAACAACTGCCGACCCGGTGGAAAAGGCGATGGAAGTACATTCTCTGGGGCCCGTCCTTCTTATTGATACTGCCGGACTGGATGATGATGCATTTCTTATCGGTGATCTGCGGCAGGAAAAAAGCCGGAAAGTCATGGACAGGCTGGATATGGCTTTTGTCATCGCACAGGCGGATCAATGGGGAAAGTTTGAGGAAGAACTTGTAAAGGAGCTCCTCAATAGAAAAGCAGGAGTGATCGCCGTTCTCAATAAGGTGGATCTCTTTTCCCCGCAGGAAGAATTGCTGGAAGATTTCCGGAAACGGCAACTTCCTTACGCCTGTACCAGTGCCACAAAAAAACTTGGAATAAGTCTTCTGCGGGAATATCTGGTAAAATATGCTCCGGAAGAGTATCTGGATTCTCCACGGATGGTTGGCGATATTCTGGAAGAAAATGAACATGTTGTCCTGGTTACCCCTATGGATATAGAAGCTCCCAAAGGCAGATTGATCATGCCCCAGGTGCAGGCAATAAGAGATATTCTGGATAAAAACTGCTGTGTGACGGCGGTAAAAACGGATATGCTTGCCAAAGTGCTGGATAATCTGAAAGAACCGCCCTCTCTTGTCATTACCGATTCCCAGGCGTTCCGGGAAGTTGCCCCGGTTGTTCCGGAAAATATCCCTCTGACCTCTTTTTCCATCCTTATGGCAAAGTTGAAAGGGGATCTACCTCTGTGTGCGGCAGGGGCGGCAAGGATCCTTGCGGAAAAACCTTTGAAAAATGTACTTGTTGCGGAAGCGTGCAGTCATCACCCTTTGCAGGAGGATATCGGAAGAGTGAAAATCCCTGCGGGTATAAGAAAATTACGCAGTAAACTGGAAAAGCGGGAACTTGATGCCCATGAGATTGTCTTTACCCATGTGCAGGGGCATGATTATCCGGAAGAAATTGAAAAATATGATCTTGTGATCCATTGCGGAGCATGTACTTTCAATGCCAGAGAGATGCGTACAAGGATACTGCGTGCGGCGGAAAAAAATGTTCCATTCACCAATTACGGCGTGGTCCTTGCCTGTTGTGCCGGTATTCTGGAACGGGCATTGAGTCCCTTTCCGGCGGCGTTGGAAGCCTTTTACAGGGAAGCGAAAAAAGAGGCGGGAAAAAAATGAAAGAAAGATTTACACTTCAAATCAAAGGGGATCTTGCCCGCGGCGGTTTCATGCCGTTACTGTGGAGACTTGTCCCGGAGTGTAAATATGTGGTTTCCGGTTATGCGGAATATAACGGAGAGGGAGTCCTGTTGGTTCTGGAAGGGGAGGGCAATCAGGTAATGAACTACCTGCGGCTGCTGCCCAAAAAGATCCCCTTTGCCTATAAATTATCTGCCCTTACTTTGCTGAAACGGCAGATAGCGGATGATTTCAATTTGAAGAACCGGGGCTTCCGTATCCGGCGGAAGGATGAGAAAATTGCTTTCATCCGGCCGGATATGGCTCCATGCAGTAAATGTGTGGAGGAGTTGCACTCGAAAGAATCCCGCAGATATCAGTATCCGTTTTTTGCCTGTAAAGATTGCGGGCCTTCTTATGTTTTTGCCAATATACTTCCTTTTACAAGACAGAATTCCTCTGTCGTGGCTTTCCCCGCCTGCAATACCTGCAAACAGGAGATGAGGGATGAAAAAGATATGCACCATCACGGTGCGGAACTTCTCTGCTGTCCGGATTGCGGCCCCCGGCATTTTGTATTGGATATGTACGGGGATCTTGTGGATAATGAAAAGCCTTTCCGGGTTGTCCGCAGGGAACTTGCCGCAGGGAAAATCGTTGCCATGCAATCGGTTTTCGGCGGGTTCCGCCTTTTGGCAGATGCCTGCAATGAAGAATCTGTTTTGCAGTTGAGGAGAAAAAAGAAAAATCCGGATATGGCATTTTCCCTGCTTTTCAAAGATTTGGAAACTGTGCGGAAATATTGTCAGGTTTCTGAAAAAGAGGCGGAACTGCTTGTATCGCTTTCCGCTCCTTATGTATTTTTGAAGAGACGGAAAGATTCTCCCTTTTCCCTGCCTTCCTGCATTGCACCGGATACACAGTATATTTCTGCCGGACTGCCTTCCTCCCTTTCCGAATATCTGCTTTTTGAAAAGGCGGAGGAGGAAGATGAGAAAGTGCCGGAAATGCCGGATGTGCTGGTAACCAGCGGTGACAATTCTTTCGGACACGCCGAGTGTCTGGATACCGATGAGATTTTCAACCGTCTGATGGCGTATACAGATTGCTTCCTCTGTCATGATCTGAAAACATCTCTTGCCTGTCCCAATACTTTATGCCGGGTGCAGAATGATGTGGTGAGGATTTTCCGCCGGGGCAGGGGGATCGTTCCCTTGCCGGTACCTTCCACGGTCGGACTTGCCAGCAGAAGGATCTGTGCTTCTTTCGGTACGGATATGCACTCTGCGGTTGCTCTGGCATCCAGCCGTATCGGGATCGTTCCTTCCCAGGAGCAGGGGCATATAGCAAACCATGCCGGCGCAGAGATCCTGGAAAGGATGCTGGATCCTCTTATCGACCTTTTTGACTGTGTGCCGGATATCGTGGCATGTGATATGAACAGCAGTCTTGTCAGCAGTGCATTTGCTTCTGCCTATGCGGAAAAGTATCAACTGCCGCTTATTACCGTGCAGACCCATCATGCTCTTGCCCTTGCCTGTATGGCGGAACACGGCCTTGAAAATGCCCTTGCTCTGGTATTCACAAAAGGGAAAGGCGCACCGGACGGAACATTCTGGGGGGCGGAATGTCTGGAAACAAAATGTGATTCTTTCAGCCGGTATGCTTCTTTTGCCGCACGCAAAACTTTTTGCAGAAAAAATGATTTTTCCGGAGCGAGACCTCCGAAACTTCTTCTGGAATGGTTTTTTGATTCCGGTAAAAATATAGATGATGCCCTTCTGAAAAAATTGAATATTGACCGTGCCGAAGCGGAAGTGTGGAAGAAAAACTACTTTGCCAATGCACAGGATGGGGAATATACCCATTCTGCGGAATATCTTTTTACAAGTGTGACTGCCGCATTGGGACTGGCTCCGGAATTTGCCTCTTTCCCCGGAAGATGCAGGGGAATACTTGAAGACCTTGCAGGAGAGGAATTTTTTACCCGGGAAGATGTTCCTGAAGAGATCCGCAAACGATTCATTTTTACAGTGGAAGAGGATGACGGATGCTGTTTTATCCACTGGGAGGAAACTATTTACAACCTTGCCGCTCTGGGGACTTTGCCGGAAAATGAGAAAATCTTTTACATCAGAGCCTTTTATCTTGCTGTTGGGGATGCTGTCGTGGAAATGCTCCGGTATGCTTCAAGATTTACGGATGAAAAGAATGTGGTTCTTTCCGGAGATGTATTCAAAGATGGTGTCCTTTCCCGCGTCTGTATGGAAAAACTTGCTTCCTGCGGATACAAAGTATGGCAGCATGAACAGACTTCTCCCGATGCCTCCTCGGTTTGTATCGGACAGGCGTATGCCGCATTGATGTCCTGATATGCGTTTTCCTGCAAGGAAAAACTTTCCGGCAGATACTTGCAAGAATGAAAAAGAAGGTGTATATTATTAAGGTGTATTATTAATATTAATTATCAGGATCACTGTTGAAATTTTTGTGAAGAGGTCAGAAAAACGGTAGAAGATATGGACGAAGAAAAGAATAAGAATATTGCTCCGGAAATGCAGGAAAATGAAGATGAGTATGGAAAAATACAGGATGACAGCCTGCTTTCCCCGGAAAAAATGTATAATGAAGATGTGATCAAATCTCTGGAATCGTTGGAACATATCCGTCAGCGTTCCGGTATGTATATCGGCCGTCTGGGGGATGGCTCCCATCCGGATGACGGGATCTATGTGATGTTCAAAGAAGTTGTGGATAACTCCATTGATGAATTTATCATGGGGTATGGCAGACGCATTGATATATCCATCACCGACCGGGCGTTTTCCATCCGGGATTACGGGCGGGGCATCCCGCTGGGAAAACTGGTGGATTGTGTTTCCAAGATCAATACAGGCGGAAAATTTTCCAACAGCGGTTATGTTTTTTCAGTGGGGATGAATGGCGTTGGAACAAAAGCGGTCAATGCTCTTTCGGAACTTTTTATTGCCACATCTTTCCGGGACGGCAAATTCAAACGCGCCATTTTCCGGCATGGTGTGCTGGATAAAGTGGAAGATGGTGATACGGAAGAACGCAACGGAACAAAAATAGAATTCACCCCTGATTCCTGTCCGGGGATCTTCCCCAAATACAATATCCGTATGGACTATGTGGAACGGCGGCTTTGGATGTATGCCTATCTCAACAGCGGACTTTCCCTTTATATGAACGGCAACCGTTACTACTCTAAAAACGGTCTTATCGAACTTGTGAAACGGGATGTGGATGAGGATAAATCTCTCTATAATGAAATGCACTATAAAAGCAAGACACTGGAATTTTCCTTTACCCATACAGCCGATACCGGAGAAAAATATTATTCCTTTGTGAATGGACAATATACCTCTGACGGCGGTACGCATTTATCTGCTTTTAAAGGCGGTTTTTCCCGGGCTATCGGGGAACATTTTGCCAGAAGTTTCGAGCCGCAGGACTTGCGGGATGGTATTCTGGGGGCTGTTGCCATCAAAATGGAGAACCCCTCTTTTGAATCCCAGACCAAAA
Source organism: Lentisphaeria bacterium (assembly GCA_017629515.1). Classification (GTDB taxonomy): domain Bacteria; phylum Verrucomicrobiota; class Lentisphaeria; order Victivallales; family UBA1829; genus RGIG5327. The sequence goes on from JAGBXB010000016.1 coordinate 29,947, forward strand.
ACAAACTTTCCAGTACGGAAGTAAAGGGCTGGGTGGAAGCGGAAGTGAAACAGGCGGTCATTGACTGGCTTTTGAAGAATCCGGCGGATGCGGAAGCACTTCTGGCAAAGATCGAACGCAACGAACAGGTGAGAAAAGAGATCCAGAAGGTCAAGACCAAGACAAAGGATATGTCTAAAAAATTGAGTTTGCGCAACAGTAAACTTAAAGACTGCCGGTATCATTTCGGCGACCGTCACGCTCTGGGAGAGGAAAGTATGATCTTCCTTACCGAAGGGGACTCTGCCGGTTCTTCCCTTGTTTCCAGCAGAAATCCGGATTATCAGGCAGTCTATGCCCTGCGGGGGAAACCCTACAACTGTTTCGGCAAAGACCTGAAAGCCATTTATGACAATCAGGAACTTTACTATATCATGCGGACGCTGGATATTGAAGATGATGTGGAAAAATTGCGGTATGCCAAAATCGTTATTGCCACAGATGCGGATGTGGACGGCCTTCATATCCGTAATCTTCTTCTTACTTTCTTCCTGCAATATTTTGAATCCCTTGTGATCTCCGGGCACGTGTATATTTTTGAAACCCCGCTTTTCCGTGTCCGTAAAAAGAACAATGCAAAGGAAAACTTCTATTGTTACAGCGAAGAGGAACGGGATGAAGCTGCCGGAAAACTGGGGAAAAATGCGGAAATAACAAGGTTCAAAGGGCTGGGGGAGATCTCTCCGCAGGAGTTCAAACAGTTTATCGGCGAAGATATCCGGCTGGAACAGGTCACTCTGGATAACGCCAAAGGTGTGAAAGAGATGCTGAAATTCTATATGGGAGATAATAACGAAGAACGCTGGACCCATATTCAGAATAATCTCGTATAAAAGGAAGAAGAGGAAATCATGGCAGGAAAAGTAAAAAATACACGGTCTTCTTCCGCAGAAGGGAAGAAGGAGATACCCGAAAATAAAATAAAGAAAATACTCCCTGTTTCCGCAGAAACTCCGGAGGAGGATCTTTCCGGGGAAATCCCGGCGGAATTTGTGGAGGAGGATCCCGGAGAAACGGATGACGATTCCATGCAGGCGGATGCACCGGTAAATGAACGGCTCCGGAAAATGATGGATACCAACTTTATCGAGTATGCCTCCTATGTGATCAAAGACCGTGCCATCCCGGATGTGGATGATGGTCTCAAACCTGTGCAGAGGCGTATTCTCTGGACTTTGCACCAGATCGACAATGGTTCTTATCATAAAGTGCAGGGCGTGGTGGGCGATACCATGAAATATCACCCCCACGGGGATGCTTCCATTTATGAAGCACTGGTGAACCTTGCCAATAAAGAATATTTTATTGATAAGCAGGGATCTTTCGGAAGCGTGATTTTAGGTACTCCTGCGGCGGCGGGAAGATATATCGAGTGCCGTATGGGGGAAATGGGACGGGAAGTCCTTTTCAATGATGATGTGACTCCTCTTGTGGATTCCTATGACGGAAGAAATCTGGAACCGGTGATCCTGCCGGTAAAAGTACCCACCCTTCTGATGATGGGGGCGGACGGGGTCGCCGTAGGGACAAAAACCAAAATACTGCCCCATAACTTCAAAGAACTTCTTGAAGCGCAGATCGCCATTCTGGAAAACCGGGAATTTCATCTTTATCCCGACTTTATCCAGGGGGGGATCATTGATGTATCCGAGTATCAGGATGGTCTGGGCAAAGTATTGATCCGGGCGAAGATAGAAGTGGATGGAAGAAATCTTGTCATTAAAGAGATCCCTGCTTCCACCGACTCCGGAAAACTGACCGATACGATCGTTGCCGCAGTGGAAAAAAATAAGATCAAGATCGCCAAAGTAAATGATTATACAGCGGAAGAAGTGAATATCCAGCTGCAGCCTATCAGAGGGTATGACCCTGTCAAGGCTTTGAATGCTCTTTATACCTATACAGACTGTCAGATGAGTGTTTCCTGCCAGCCTATGGTCATTATAGACAACCGTCCTGAAAAGATGACGGTAAGCGACATTCTCCGCAGAAATACGGAAAAACTTGTGCAGTTCCTTTCCTGGGAATTGCAGGTGGAAGCGGCAAAGGCTCTGGATAAGATCCTTGCCCGGACTCTGGCACAGATCTTTATTGAAGAAAAAATCTATAAGGAAATTGAAAAGTGTAAATCCAAAGATGCCATGTTTACTACGGTAAGGAAGGCGTTGGAGAAATATGAGGACGAGTGGCTGCCGCTGGTTCAGCATTTACACGATCTTATTTACAATGGACCCAATGTAAAGGAACGCAGTAAAGAGGAAATACTGCGTCTGGAACAGTTGTCCTCCGGAATCATTCCGGATGCGGAGATCGACCGCCTTGTGGAGATCCCCATCCGCAGGATCGCTGCTTTTGAAATCGACCGCAACCGTCAGGAGATCGCCGACTTGCGTAAAATTCTGGAAACGGCGGAAAAGAATCTGAAAAATATCAGAAGATATACCATTAAGTATTTGCAGAAACTTATCGACAAATATGGAGATCTGTTCCCCCGGAAAACGGAAGTGTGTCTGGAAGGTTTCGGCAAGATCAATAAAGCTGCCGCCGCTCTCAACAATATCCGGGTGGGCTGGGATAAAGGCAACTGTTATATCGGAACTCATGTAAAGAGTGATGATATCGTATTGTGTAATGAGTTTGATCATCTTTTGTGTATTACAAGAAAAGGCGATTACAAGATCATTGATATTCCGGATAAAATCTTTATCGACCGCCTTTATGAGTTCCGTAAGTATGATAAAAATACCGTATTCGGTGTGGTGTATTCCGACCCGAAAACAGGGAAAGTTTACGGGAAAAAGTGCGTGATAGATAAATTCATCAAGGAAAAAGATTACCGGATCTGTCCGGAAGGATGCCGTCTGGAACTTATTACGCCCCGGCCCAATGCCATTTATGAGTGTAAAATCGATACTCCCGTAAAGGCAAAACAGATCCAGGAATTGAATTTAAGTACACTTCCCGACCGTTCTCCCAGAGCAGGGGGCGCATTGATCTTTGCAAGAAAACTTATGAAGATAACCTTTATGAAGTATCTTGACGGTACGGAAGAAGTCAATGAGCCTACTTTGCTTCCGGAATCCGAGTTGCAGCCTGATCCTGTTGCCGCACCGGATCAGGAAGCCGGAACCGCTGTAAAGAAAGAGGAAAAAGTTCCTGTAAAGGAGAAAAAAGCCGCCTCTCCGGCTTCTGAAAAGGAGAAAAACGGGGATGACGAAGAGGAAAACTGGGGTATTTTGCAGCCTGATCTGGGATTTTAAGCAAAATGGATGATGCGCTTTTACAAAAATTCCAGTGTTTGCGCTGCGGCAAATGCTGTATGTGGGAAGGTCCTGTACGGGTGAATGAGGAGGAGATAGAGAAAATCGCTCTCTTCCTCAATATTCCTCTGAAAGAATTTATTGAGGAACATACCGTACTTGCGCCGGATAGAAAAAGTCTTTCGCTGAAAGAAACCCCGGACGGGGCGTGTGTCTATTATGACAGAGAGGCACATGCCTGTATTCTGCAAAGTGTGAAGCCTGCCCAGTGCAAAGCCTTTCCCTTTACCTGGAATTTTCCCGGTTGGGAAAATGAGTGTGAAGGCGGCAAGGCATTGAAAGGAAAATGAGCGAAAAATATCTCTGTCAGGGTAAAGATATGGAATACCCGGTAAAAACCGTTCTTACAGGAAAATTGTGCTTGTTCAGGTAAAATTACTTTTTTACAGGGTGTTTGTGTGAAATATTTATAAAAAAATAATAAACAATGCTTGTATTTTCTTTCTGCAAGTGTATATTATATGTCATTCGCTCCGACATAGCTCAGCGGTAGAGTAGGTGGCTGTTAACCACTTGGTCGTAGGTTCGAATCCTACTGTCGGAGCCATTTTTATTTTAAAATTCCTGTTGCGAAACTATTTCAATTTACATTTTTTATTCTGTTTGCTTTCCATCCACTTTTTCTCCGGAAAAGAAAGTTTCCCCCTTGATTTTCATAGCAGGAAATGTATATTTATTAAAAATCCTTACACGAAAAAAATCAGGAGAAAAAAATGAAATACGGCCCTCTTTTCGGTATATGCAATAAACACGCAACACCTGAAACTCTGATAGATGAGATCAAACAGTTTGAGGCGGAAGGAGCCCATGGCGTCGTTATTGATCTTGACGGATTGCAGGAGGAATATTTTACCGGTGAATGGATCAGAAAAATCCTTGCGGCGTGTTGCAGAGTGGAAAGTTATGTGTGCTGTTACCGCAGTAAGAATACAGAACATATTTCCGATGAAAAACGGGCGGAATATCTCCTTATGGCGGCGCAGGAGGGGGCAGGAATCGTTGATGTGATGGGGGATCTTTTTGATAAAGTGGACGGGGAACTCTCCTTTAACGCCCAAGCCGTGGAAAAACAGAAACTTCTGATAAAAAAGATACAGGAATATGGTTCAAGCGTTCTTATGTCCTCCCACGTGTCAAAACCGTGCCGAATGGAAGAAACGATGAAATATTTTCATGCCCATTATGAACGGGGCGTCAATATTTCCAAAGCCGTTTTTCATTGCAATAACGAAGAGGAATTTGCCGAAAGCAGACGCATTTCCGAAAGAGTCTGCAATGAATTGCCCATTCCTTTTGTTTTTGTGTGCAGCGGGGAATACGGTAAAAAGTTCCAGCGTTATGAAACATTGCTTAATGGCAGCTTGATGACTTTTGTCCGCTGTCACGATAAAGATGTTCAGCCAAGCGTCAGGGAAGCATTGGATTTTATGAGGAAACGCACTCCCTGGGCAAGTGCTGCAGGAAGATCCCAATGCGGAGAATTTGTCAACAGAACGGCAGTTATTACGGGTGCCGCTTCCGGTATGGGATTGCTTGCAGCAAAGAAATTTGCTGCACAGGGTGCTTCTGTCCTGCTGGTGGATATCAATAAGGAAGCATTGGATGATGCTGTGGAAGAAATCCGGAAAAATGGAGGAAAAGCGGCTGGGATGGTTGCAGACGTGAGAAGTTACGCTGATGCGGAAAAGGCGGCGGCAACGGCACTGGAAAAATTTTCCCGTATAGATTTTCTCCTTTGTTTTGCAGGCGGCTATGAACCCCGTTGCTGTAACAGTAATCTGCCTTTTTATCAACAGCCCATCGAGGTCATTGATTGGGGACTGGATGTGAATTTGAAAGGGCCGGTCTATTTTTCCAGAGCGTGTATGCCGGCAATGGTGAAGCAGAAATATGGTGTGATCATCTGTCTGGGTTCGGTAAGCGGCGTACAGGCTTCTCCCCAGGGGCCTATGTACGGAACAAGTAAAAATGGTTTGACCCAGTTTGTAAAATGTCTGGCACTTGCCGGAGCACCGCATAATGTAAGAGCGCTCTGTGTTGCGCCCGGACCGGTATTGACCCGTCCCGGTATGGCAAATATGCCTACTCCATTGAAACGGGCGGCGGAAGTGGTGGAACTTGTGGATTTTATTATGAACATGTGTTCTGAAAGATCTTCTTTCATTACGGGAAGCACTCATTTTGTGGATGGCGGCTATCTCTGTAATTTCGGCAGATGAGAGATTCTTCTTCAATGATAAAAATAGAAGAAGATAGTATGTTAAGCTGAAAACTTTTACTCTGAAAATGTGAGAGAATGGGAATTATGACAATAATTAGTTTTATTGAAAAGTGGCACATTGAAAGTTGAGAATATATGCTGCTGTAATACATATACCTAAACTGAATATGTAAAAATTCCCGGTTCAGAAAGATTAAAAATGCCAGTCAAAAGCCAATCAAAATTTCAACTCTTTTTGCAGAATTGCAGACTGATCGAAAGCAAATTATCCAAACAATAAATACTGCAAAATAAGCAAAAGGGCAGATAAAACAGAGAGCGGCAAGAGCAATCCTGCCCCTTTTTACATTCCTTTTTGCATAACTTTTTCAAAGCGGAAGAAACCGGAAGTATTTATGTCTTTGAATTCTTCCGTCAGGTCATGTTCTTCCCGGTGAGATTCATTGAAAAATTCCACTATCTTGAAACCGCATTTATTTACATAAAAGTGGATGTTGCGCCGCTCAAAATAGGGGGTATGAGTTTCCCAAATCCTTGCATCCGGATAAGTTGACTCAATGAGCTGCCATGCTTTGAATCCAATCCGCTTATTGATGAACTCTTTAAATATAAAAAGCAAATCAAGAGAATACTTACCCATTGCGGAATCTTTACTGATGACTGTTGCTCCAGCAGGTACTCCATCAAGCATGATTGCCCAAAGATCTGT
>JAGBXB010000141.1 GCA_017629515.1 Lentisphaeria bacterium
CTGCCGCCCCAGGATCTGATATCCCTCTTCTTTGAAATTACAGTAATCGGCATAAAGGGAAGAGGGACTGTTTGTCTTTGCCAGTGAATAAAGATCATTGATCTTTACGTCAAATTTTCCCATAACTTCTGCGGCAACAGCGTTATATTTTTCAATTTCACTGTTGCTCCGGGGATTTGCCATGGGAATATTCTCCGGATGAACAGGAGTTGTAAGGGCAAAAATGATTTTTGCATTGGGACAGAGGGTACGCAGCTTGCGGCAGATCCTGCCCAGCATAACACCGTAGAGTTCCGGGGAGTTCAAAGAGACATCTTCCTGATTGAAGTGTGCAGCATCCCAGTGACCATTGTTCCAGTGGATAAGATCGATCTCTTCTTTCGGAATGCCTGTCGCATTCAGCCACCGGGGCAGTGCCACCAGAGTGTACTGGGTGAACTGACAATTTTCTTCCGGATAAAAAACCTGGGCCGTATTTTCAAGTTCTTTTCTGACAAAGGCGCAATATCCTAATCTGATAGAATCTCCCAGCAGCAAAACATTTTTCATTTTGATTTCCGATTTTAATTTTTTATCTATGTTGAAGTTTGATTTATTTTCGGTTGATGTCCAAAATTTTGTAATGGGACAGTTGTTTGACAAAAGTGCCTCTGACCTTTATTTTTCAGTAACCGCACAAAAAAATAAAAGGAAAGACCTGACACGTAATAAAATTACTGCATCCACTCCTTTGGGCCGGACAACTTTTTCTAAAAACAGGTGTCACCAACACGTTGCTTTAATATAACCTTTATTTGTGGGATTGCAAGTTCAAAAATAAACTTCATCCGCCAGTTTATATTGCAATGCTGAATGAACTTTTTGCGCATTATGGAAATTTAGAACGCCGAACCACAGTTGCGGCAGCTTTGCCAATGGCTTGAACGTGAGCTCTCTGCAGGATTGATGGTGTTTAATCAGGTCCCCGGCTCCGTTGGAGTCCTGAGCGAGTTGAGAACAACAAAATGAATAGAATTTCAAAATAAGGAGTTGAAAAAACTGATAAGATGTATTAAATTATTCACCTGCAAGGAATCTTTGCGAAAGTCAGAAGCTGCACAACTATAGCAAATTGGGTAAAATATGGCTTGGTAAGAACAAGCGTTACATTTGAACAGTTGCAGGGATTTTGAGAATTTAGAAAAAAATATGTTACGCAGCCCGTTTTTGCGTACAGAACATAACAGAAAGGATGAAGGAAACTATGCATGAAAAGGTTTCAGATATATTAAAAAGGCGTATTGAACGATTTCTGGTGAGGATCCAGAATGATCTGTATGAAGATTCTCTTTTATTGGATGCTGATTATGCGTTGAGTAAGGATCCTGTAAAATTTGCCGACCGTCTGACTTTATCATATAAAACGATCAAAGAAGGGGAAGTATGGGGCAAAACCTGGGAAAATGCCTGGTTTCATCTCAAAGGAACAGTTCCAGCAGAATGGAAAAATAAAGAAGTCGTTCTTCTTTTGCAGCTTTCCGGAGAAGCTCTGCTTATGGATAAAAATGGTGTTCCCTGCTGCGGATTCAGCGGAGGATCTGTTTTTGCCCCGTCATACCAGAAAAACCGTTTTTTCTTCTGCACAGCAAAAGGCGGGGAAAAGGCGGATTTCTGGGTGGAAGCCTGCGCAAGTTACCTGGCCGGGCTTTGGTTTGACCGGGATCCGGTTCTTGATACTGGATGCCCCAAAGGGAATATGAGTGCAACTGCAAAGAAAATGCGTCTTGCCGTATTCAGAAGAAACGTATGGCAGCTTTTTCTTGATGTGACAGCTCTTAATGATGTTTTGACAACTCTTCCTGCTGAAGATTACAGGAGAAACAAAATCATCCATACTCTTAATGAGGCTCTTTCTCTCTACCACGACAATCCGGAAAATGCTGAAAAATGCAGAGATGTACTTAAAGAAATTCTCTCCTATCCTGCAATAAAAAGTACCCTTACTGCATACGCTGTCGGTCACGCCCACATTGATGTCGGCTGGTTATGGCAGGTAAAGGAAAGTATCAGGAAAGCCGCCCGGACTTTTGCCTCCCAGTTACGACTGATGGAAGAATATCCGGATTATGTTTTCGGGGCATCCCAGGCCCAGTTGTACAGTTTTGTGAAAGAACATTATCCCGAACTTTTTGATGAAATCAAAAAAAGAGTCCGGGAAGGCCGCTGGGAAATACAGGGCGGTATGTGGGTGGAAGCAGATGGAAATCTGATTTCCGGAGAATCTATGGTGCGGCAGTTCCTTCACGGCAAGAACTTTTTTATGGATGAATTCGGCTTTGATGTTAAAAACCTTTGGCTCCCTGATGTTTTCGGGTATTCTGCTGCTATGCCCCAGATCATAAAAAAATCCGGTTGTGACTATTTTCTCACCCAGAAACTTTCCTGGAGCCAAATCAATACTTTCCCCCATAACACATTCTTATGGCAGGGGATAGACGGATCTTCCGTTCTTACCCATTTCCCGCCGGAAAACAATTACACTTCCAAACTTGCCCCCTCCCTTCTGATGACAGCACAAAACCGTTTCAAGGAAAATGGTTTTCTGGATCACTTTTTAAGTCTTTTCGGCGTGGGGGATGGCGGAGGCGGCCCATCCGACGAGATGCTGGAAATGGGGAATAGAGAAAAGGATTGGGAATTTACTCCGAAAGTAAAATTTTCCCGTGCAGATCACTTTTTTGAAAAACTTTCCAAAGATATCGGTAAACTGGAAAAATGGACAGGAGAACTTTATCTGGAATATCACAGAGGCACTCTTACTTCCCAGGCAAGAACAAAGCGGGGCAACAGAAAATGCGAACAGATGCTTGCTGCAACTGAATTTATCCTTTCCCATCTGCCTCTGAAAAAATATCCGCATAAGGAGTTGGATCAATGCTGGAAAACCCTTTTGCTGAATCAATTTCACGATATTATTCCCGGTTCCTCCATTTCGGAAGTTTATGAACAAACGGAAAAAGATCATACCTGTATTCTTGAAAAATGCCGGCAGCTTCTTATAAATAACGCAAAAAATCTTTTCAAAAA
>JAGBXB010000142.1 GCA_017629515.1 Lentisphaeria bacterium
GCATATTGCCGACCGCTTTGATGGACAGGTGAAAATCATTGAACTGGCAAAAAAATGTTTTTCTCCGGAACAACTGGAAACAGACGAAATCCCCGGAGAGTACATCCATTTCATCTTCTTTGTGCTGTCCTGCCGCGGAGAAAAAAAAACGGATCATTACAGATAACAGCGGCCAATGGAGCGTATCTGAATGATCCGGGAGATTTATGGATATGTGTTATGAGCGGGGGTTCGTCGCCTTCCTTGTAAAATAATCCGCACAGATCTTTTTGAATTTATTGGGGAAATCCACCGCAAAAGAACGCACACCCAGATCCAGAATGGCAAAAAGGTCATTCCTTTCAAAGTGCCAGGGCAGTACCTGCAAAAGAATACCGTGTTCTTTTGTGATACGCAATGCTTCCGAAACATATTGGGGATCAAGGGCATACCGCCAACTTTTGCCCACAGCATTATAGAGATGAAGCTGTACTTCCGTGATCCCGGCAAAATCTTCTTTCCATATTCTGTTGAACTGTTCTTCTATCTTTTCCGGACTGCCGCCCAGCCAGTTTTTTGTCCGTGCCGCAGGGGCATATTTTTTGAATTCCCGCAGAAGATCCGGATCACAGCAGGCAAAGGTGATCTGACTGGCAACACCATACTGATTGATCATATCTGCAAGAGTTTTTATCTCCACTCTCTTATAGTCAATGACCATATTCCTTTCCGGGTGTTTCTGCAATATGGCAAAAAGTGTTGCCAGATCTGTTACATGCTGATCCGGAAAATCTTCCCAGCCTATATCCACGCTTTTCAATTCTGCCCAGGTCATTTCCGATACGGTTTTGCCTTTCAGATGTTCAGGCAGATTTTTACAGATCCGGTCAAGAGTCTGGTCATGGAGAGAGACCAGAACTCCGTCGGAAGTAACATTTACATCCGCTTCCGGGCGTCCACCCAACTGCCAGCCGTATTCAAATGCTGCAAGGCAGCTTTCCGGCAATTCAACGCCGCCTGCTCCCGCCCGGTGGGCTTCCCAGAGAATGATTTCGTCTTTCATAAGAACTTTTCTCTTCCAATATTGAAATTACTGCAACAGCGCAATGGAACGGATGGCAGCATAATCTTTGCCGGATTTACTGATTTTTACAGATATTTTTCCTTTTTCTGCAATGAGGAGCAGCCATTGGCGTTCAGGAGTTTTGACAGCGGCACTTCTGCCGTTTACCGTAAGAAGAAATTCTTCTGTGGAATCTTTATCCAGATTGATTTCCAGTTTGTCTCCGGCAACAGCCTCAAATTCCACACTCACACTCCCGTTGGGGAATACGGTATTGCCCGCATAGCGTACCGGTCTGCCGTTTTGCAGTAAACTGTGGCTGGCGTGCATGGCTCTGCCTGCACGGATGTCATCATAGATCCCCCCGGGAATGACAAAATCTTTGACTTCCTTACGGTCGAGCATCTCTTTTCTTGCCGCATATTCCGCTTCATATTCTTTCAGAAATTCCCGGCAGAGATAACGCAGGGCGGAAAAATAGACTCTGTCCAGATCGTCTTTCGGCGGAGGCGCACCATCGCACACGCTCAAAAGGGTGGGGAGGGGGGCATTTTTATCCAGCATTTCCTCTGTGATTTTTTCCCATGCCTTTTCCACGGTCTCTTTCAGGGTGAGGGGATCTTCCTCCATTTTATCCATGGCATCAAAGTAGGCACAGATGACAGAATTATATGCAAGAAGGGCTTTGGAAACTTTTACCGCTATCTTCCAGCTTCTTTCATGTTTCTTCCACTCTTCTTCCGCCATTTTCCCTTTAAGACGCATGATTTCCGCCAGCCCCTCCTGTGCCAGAGTACAGGCTTCTTCCTTTTCTGCAAGGATGTTTTTCCTTCCCGGTGTCATGATGCCGGAACGCAAGCCCCACATATCTTTCTGCAAAGAAAGAACCATATCATCCCGGAAAAGACTGAATGAACCACCGGCCTTGATCCATTTGAAATCCTGCTGGATGGGGAATTTATGATAGACACAGTTCATATTGATAAAGTTGATCTTCTGGACACATTCAATGCCTTTCAACTGTAACGCCGTCATCTCTTCCGCACATTCCGGATATTTGAGAAGGGCATACTCCTTCAGGACGCTTTCAATACTTGCCTTGTCATCCCGGATGAAACGGGTATAGGCAAAAAGATTGATCTCCTGGGCAGAATCAAAAATATTGTTGCCGATACGGTCAAGGCGGATGGCATAACGGGAAACATCTTTGCTTTTGCCCTCCTGAACATACCGGTAGATATTCTTTATATTACAGGCAGGCAGGTAGCCGGCCCCCAGAAATTCCCCCAGACCGTCACACTCTGCATTGAGGAAAGTATTTTCCTGTTTCACAAGGAAAGGATTATTGGGCAGGAAAGGAACAAAATCATAGGGTGTGATCTTTGTTTCGATATCGAAGGAGAACTCTTTTGCCGCGATCCTTGCACCCGCAAGAATATCTTCATAATCCTGGGCAATGGAACCAAAAGAACGCAGAATAAAGCGTTTTCCGGCAATTTGATGTTCCTGGGCAAAGATCTTCACGATCTCATAGACCACCTGATCCGGGGGATAACGGTCGGGGCGGGAATTGTGGATCACGGAAAAATCCGCTTCCGTAAGAGTAAGTACGATCCCGTCCAGATCCGGTACTTTTTCAAAAACATTGCGGATCTTATAACGGAGAAAATCCAGAAAACATTTCCCCAGAAGATCAAATTCGCCCCGTTCATCAATCATTTCCGGACAATCTTCCAGCAATCCTTTGGGCAGCATGATCTCTCTGTGCCAGTAGTAAAGAGGTTTGCCGATACTGTGGGCAAGAGCGGTGATCTGCCGCATTTTTTCGATTTGACCCTTTACCCCCTCTTTATCACACAACTCATGGGTCCTGGGGTAGGGTTCATAAAGGGCAAGGCCGTTCATGCCGCCGAGATGATGGGCAAAAGGACCGCAGACTTCAAAACTGTCAAAATCGTATTTTTCCGCTTCTTTAACGATCCTCTGCATATATTCCACATCCACATGGGAGGGGTGCATCAAAGACCATGTTATTTCATTTTTTTTCATTTTTCTCTTCTTTCGGTAATAAAACTGTTTTCCATTAAAATACACCCTTTCAGGAGAAAAAGCAATATCTTTTACTTGCATATTCCGGAAAAAACTGTATATTTATCCACTATGAAAAACAGAAATTATACAGAGGTAATTTCAAAAGTCTCCAAATGTATGAAAAGTTATTTCCCTGATCGGCTTATATATCTTTGTTTCTATTCTTTTCATTTGTTTTGAGAGTTTTTTTTAATTGCCCGTACAGAAAGATTTTATTATGGCGAAAACTCATCAGATGGATATGTGTCACGGCTCCCTGTTCCGTAAAATCATCTTTTTTACACTGCCGCTTCTGGCAACAAATCTGTTGCAGCTGCTTTTCAATGCCGCCGATATGGTGGTACTGGGGCAGTTTGCCAATCATCAGGCAATGGCAGCGGTGGGGGCGACTGTTTCCATCAACAGTTTTTTCTGCAGTCTTTTTATGGGGCTGGGGATCGGTTCCAATGTGCTGGTGGCAAAATTTTTCGGCGCAGGGGATAAAGAACAACTGCGGAAAAGCGTGCATACTTCCATGTTTGCAGCCATCATTTGCGGACTGGTTCTTATGGTTGTGGGACTTTTTGCTGCCCGGCCGCTGCTGCTTTTGATGAAAACGCCGGATGATATTCTGGATAAATCCTGTCTCTATCTCTATATCTGTTTTTCCGCCATTCCTTTCATGGTGTTTTACAATGTGGGATGCGGGGTATTGCGGGCGTTGGGGGATACCATGCGCCCCATGTATTTTCTGCTTATTGCCGGAGGGTTGAATGTAACGCTCAATGTGATCCTTGTCGCCGGATTCAAAATGGAAATGGCGGGGGTGGCAGTTGCCACAGCCGTTTCCCATATCCTTTCTGCACTGATGATCCTTTATGTGATGTGCCGCTCGCAGGAGGATAGTCAGATACGGTTTAAAGAATTGAAATTGGACGGCCCCATTTTCCGGGAGATGCTGGCATTGGGGATTCCGGCAAGTGTTCAGAGCTGCTGTTTTTCCATTGCCAATATGACGATCCAATCTTCCATCAATTCTTTCGGAAGCTGTGCCGTTGCCGGGTGTACCGCCGCTTCCGGACTGGAAGGGTTCGTATGGATCTGTTCCTACTCATTCCACACCACTTCCCTCTCTTTTGCCGCACAGAATCTGGGAGGCAAACACTTTAAAAGGATCATTCAAAGCACTCTTATATGTATCGGCTGTGCCATGACCGCAAGTCTTACTCTGGGGATGATCTTTCTGCTTTTTGCCAGACCCATGCTTGCCATGTATAATCCTGATCCGGAAGTGATCCAATGGGGGCTTGTACGGGTAAGGCTCCTTTTCTGCAGTTACTTCATCTGCGGGATCATGGATGTTATTTCCGGACTTTTGAGAGGTTTGGGGCACTCTCTTATTGCTACCATCGGTTCTCTTATCGGAGCATTTTTCTTCCGTATCGCCTGGGTATATCTGGTATTCCCCCATTACAGAACGATGGAAAATCTTATGCTCTCTTTCCCCATTTCCTGGTGTCTTGTCATTACCATACACTCCATTTTCTGTTACTTTATTTTACGGGATCTCTACCGGCAGAGAACCATCCGGCACGGCAGACTTTTTGAAGCGTTGCAGCACTCTGTTTACCGTTCCGGGACTCCGGGTTTCAAACCGTAAAATCTTCTTTTTCATCCTCATTGGGGAAAGGATCAGCGAAAATAAGTTTTTCAAGGAAAAAGAAGCCATCCGGATATAACTGCCGCAAAAGGGAAAATATTTGTATGATATCTTTGCGGTATTGGGAAATTTCTTTTTCTGTAAAGGAACTCTGCCCGTATTCCAGTACATAAAACGCCTGGAATATATTCCGGATACAGGTGGAAAAAAGAATGCTTTTTTCCCGGAAAAGGAGCAGGGACTCTTCCGGTGCTTCTTTCCTCTTTTTCCATGCGTCAAAATAATATTTTTCCGTATCGGAACCGTAGGCAAGCAACTCCTGATTGTTGATCCGCTTCATTCCCGCAAGGAGCAGAAGAAGACGCAGGGCACGGTACAGACAAAGAAGTTCTGTTTCCGCTGAATCATATTTTTTATTGGCACTTTGTGCAAAAAGTTTTCCGAATTTATACCGGAAATACAATAGTTTCGCCCAGGCAAGGATGTCCCGGAAAAAGAAAAACAATGCGCCAAGAAAAATACATAGAGAAATAAGAAATGTCCTGCCGTCAGATGTGGAAAGAAGTGCAAGGAACTTTTCCCCGGTTCTGCCTGTAAAATACAAAAAGAAACTTTTCATCCGCTGCCATACCCCTTTCTCATTGGCAGACTTCTTCTTCGTATTTTGTATATTCTTTCCGGCCTTTTCCGTTTTTTGGCTTTTCAACGCCTCATCATTCCGGATCATTTGGGAAACCGCTTTCTGCATTTCTTCCGACTTTTCTTTCAAGGCTTCTTTAAACAGGGTATTTTTTACATATCCCAGTGTGCTTTCCGTCAATTCCGGAGGGGTGATTTTCCAATCCTGTCCGAAGGGATCCCGTAAAAGCCCGAGTCCCGCCGGAAGAGTATCGGATACGATATTGCCCGGCGGAACAGCGTCAAAAGTAAGCCAGCCCACCTGATCTATATAGATCTGACTCCACGCATGGGCATGATACTCATGGACTTCAAAGAGTTTGGTGAGTGCATTATAATTTCCGGGGGAAAAGCCTGTTGCGACCCGTGCCGGAAGTCCGCAACTTCTGGCAAGAACCGTAAGTGCTGAAGCAAAATATTCACAATGCCCCTCCTGCAATTCAAAAAGGAAGTATTCTATGCTTTCCTTATCTTCCGGAACCGGATCGGCATACAATTTATATTTATAATTCTTCCGCAGATGATCCCGTAACGCAATGGCTTTTTCATAGGGGGTGTGGAGTTCTTTCGTAAGAGTTTTTGCCAATCCGGCGATCCGGGGGGAAAGATCCTGCGGAAGACGCAGAAAATGACTTTTCGATAAACTTTCCCGCCATGCCGGATCAAATTTTTTCCGGTAATAAGGATTGTAAACAGGTCTCCGGGGGGAATATTTTATTACTGCCGGACGGGCTGGACGGTAAGGATCTTTTTCAAGTATCTTCGGAATATGCAGGGAATTTTGGTATTTTGTTACAAGTGGCGTAACAGAGAACGCCGGAGCATAACGCAGAATCCTCGGTTTTTCCGGAGGGGAATAAGCAGAAAAAAATGTTTTTTTCTTTTGGGGAACGATTGCTTTTTGCCCTTTTACCTTTGCTTCATCCGCTTTTTTCATTGCCTCTTGCCGGCGTTCTCTTTCTTCTTCTTTCTGATGGGAAAAAAGGCTTTCGGCAGAGGAATAGAGAGAAGGTTTTTTCTTTGTTTCCTCTTCTGATTTACCCTCTTTTTCCCCATTATCCCTGCCGGAAGAAAGGATGGGAATGGCAAGAACGGAAGTGACCGCATACTGGAACGGCAGAGCGGGCAGTTCCGCTGTTTCGGAAAATTTCACCTGGAAAGAATTCGTTTTCAGTTTCCGCATGTATTTATGCCATTGGGGCGTAAGAAAATCATAAGCACTCTCTGTGTGGGAACTTTGAATATCTGTAAAGCGGTAAGGAGTGTATAAATTGTGGGAGACCCATTTGTGGATCGTATATTTGCCGCGGATGGAGAAAGTATAGATACTTTTCCCGATGTGATCTTTTGTTATATTTTTCAGCAGAGAAGTGCTTGTATGCCATTTTTTACCGTCATACTCATCATAAAGAGTGGCAAGGTGGTACAATTTTACAGGTAAAGAAACCGTAAAAACAAGATCTTTGCCGGGGGAGGAGCCTTTGCCGTTTCCATCGGCAGATCCGGGAAGATCGCCTGAAAGATCCTTTTTCCCGCTGTCTGCGGAAACATCCGCTTTTGTGTCCCCTTTGACCAGAAATTCCCCTTTTCTGTCCGGTGTCACTTTTTTGCCCTGTTTCAACCATTTTTGCAGATCCGGAGGCAAAGCGGAAGTACGGCTGGTCATGAAAGAAACTTCAAAATACCCCTCCTGCCCCGTATCATGCAGCGGGACAAGACTGAATACATATACAAAGATCGGGATCGCCAGAAGGATCTGCAAAAGAAAAATATGCCATACCCGGAAAAAGGATCTCCACGGGGAATAATCAGGCGATTTTTTCAAAATTTTTTCCCCTGCAAGATATGTTTTTCTTTCCCCCGCAAGGATCAGGGGAATAAGGAAAAATACCCCCGGCGCAAGATAAAGAAGGATCTTCCTCGGTACAAGACCGGCATATATAAGGAGAAATGCCCCGGCAAAAAAGAGATAATGATAATCCTTTGCCGTACAGGAAATGAAAAAGGCGAATGATCCGGCAATGAGCCCTTCGGTAAGTGCAAGGTCAAAGGGAACAGCATGTTTGATCCGGTAGGTGATCCAGAAACAGGCACAGAAAAAAATCCCGCAGCATACCATCTGCCGGAAGAGAATATCGGCAAATTTGTAGGGAATGAAGAGAATGAAAGTAACGGGGATCAGCAGAAACAATGTGGCAAAGGTGAAAGTTGCTGTACTGTGCTGCCATAATGCGGCAATGGCGCACAAGGCAAAAAAGAGTACATAAAGAAAGTGCATTTTACTGCCTTCTTCCTTATGCTGTATATGGGAAAAATCCAGAAAAAAATCTTTCTCCTTTCCTGAAAAAAGAGAAAAAACTCCTTCCCGGAAAAGGCGTATTCTGTTCCGCAAGGATGTTGTAAAAGAATTTTTATCAGATTTTTTCATAGGGATTTCCGCTTTTCAGAAGTTCTTCCGCTTTTGAAGTAAAATCGGCTGTAACAACATCCACAGGAAGAGTTTTCAATCTTTCCTTCATCCTGCTTCTGTCCAATACTCTGGGTTTGTCTTTTTCCACAGGCGGGAAATTTTCCGCCGGAGCATACAGCCAGAAACAGAAACAATCCTGCTCTTGCAGGATTCCTATATAACCGGGAAGTTCCTCCGGGGACATGGTGAGAAGATAGACGATAGAGCCATGGGGGATCTGCTCTGCGGCAAGGGAGAGAAGTGTGGAAAAACTCTGCTTTGATCCTTGAATATTTGTCAATAACTGCTGGATCCTGCCTTTGACGGAAGAAGCATCTCCGGAAAGAAAGTGCAATTCCCCTTTTTCTTCGCCTGCAGCAAAAAACTGTAAATAACAGTATCTTCCGCTTAAATACTCTGCAATGGAATTGGCGCAGGAAATAAGAAACTCAAAGTTGTTGTCACATGTTTCCATACTGATCATCTTCTTTTCCGTATCCAGCAATATAACGATCTGATCCACTGCCGATGCTTCAAATTCTTTCACCATGAGCCGCCCCTTTGCCGCAGTGGATTTCCAATGGATATGTTTTACTTCATCTCCCGCACGGTAGGGCCGCACACCGAAAAATTCCTGCCCTTTTCCGGCATGGCCCAGCATTCTGCCCTCCGGATGGGGCAGACCGCCGCGCCGGTTGATCACAGCAAGGGAGGATAGAGGAAAAAGACGGGGCAGGATCGTGATCCGGGCGGGAAGACGGAATAATTTTTTCTTCCGGAAAAGTCCCAGAGGATCTCCTGAACACAAAAACACCTTTTCCAACTGGTATTCCCCCCGTTTCTCCCCGCAAATCTGAAAAGAGAGCAATTTTTCCTCCCGCGGGGCAAGGGCAGGGATCACAAAAGCATATTGCCCGGAAAGAATAAAGGGAAGATTTTCTGTTATGATATATTCCTGTCTGTAAAGGAAAAGACGGTTTTGAGTGACGGTATCCATATAAAAGGCTTTGTTGCAATAGCCTGTATCCGGGAATTTCCGCTCTATGACAATTCCGGCAAGAGAAAAAAACGCCATGAAAAAAGAAGATAAAAGAATCGCTGCAAACATGGCGGCAGTAAAGGCTGTGATCAGGCCCGGATTCATCCAGGCAACTGCCAGTGCCGCCAGTGTGAGAAGCAGAAAAAGCAGCCCCCTTCTGGTGGGTACCGCAAAAAAGTTCATCAGAAATGATCCTCATTTTTGAGTTTGATCTTTTCTGCGATACTGTCCAGAAGCTCATCCACGCTCTTCCATTCCGCTTTTGCTTTGAGTTTCAGACAGAGCCGGTGACTGAATACGACTTTGAGCATACTTCTCACATCTTCCGGGGTTACAAAATTTCTTCCGTTGTAAGCGGCAAGACTCTGGCAGGAACGCATCAATGCAAGGGTCGCCCGGGGACTTGTCCCGTTAAGCAATGCTTCATGCTTTCTTGTGGCATCGGCAATAGCGATCATATATTCCTTTATGGAATCGGATACCTTTACTGTACGCACAAGCGCCTGACAGCGGATCACATCATTACTGCGGATCACATAGGAAATATGACTCAATACCTGACCGGACATCTGACTTGTCAGGATCTCCTTTTCCGCTTCCATGGAGGGGTAGCCGATACTTATACGCATAAGAAAACGGTCAAGCTGGGGTTCTGGCAGCGGGTAAGTGCCGTGGTAATCCCCCGGATTCTGGGTGGCGATCACAAAAAACGGTTTGGGCAGCACATGGCTTTTCCCGTCAATGGTAACTGCCGATTCCGACATACATTCCAGAAGACTGGACTGGGTACGGGGCGTCGTACGGTTGATCTCATCGGCAAGGATCACATTGCCGAAGATGGGCCCGGGGAGAAACCGGAAAACTTTTCTTGCGTCATCATATATATTCATCCCTGTAATATCCGAAGGGAGCATATCCGGGGTAAACTGGATCCTTTTATACTGCGCCTGAACACTTTTTGCAAGAGTCTGCGCCAGAAGACTTTTCCCCACTCCGGGGGCATCCTCCACCAGAAGATGACCATCCGCCATAAGGCAGACGATCAGATCCCGGATCGCCCGGGGATTGCCTTTGAATACTTTGGCAATATTTTCTTCCAGACGGTGGATCACTCTTTTCATGGATTCAAAATTGAATGCGGAGGCTTCCGCATCATCTTCATTGTTCCACTTTTCCGCCTCGCCTGCTGCATGGTTGTGGGGGTCATTGAATACCAGCATGGCTCCGCCAAGCTGAATGATATCCATGTGTTTGAGTATCTGGGAGGAGACGGGGCGGGTATTGACGAAAGTACCGTTTGCGCTGTTGAGATCCGTAATGATCCACTCCCCGTCCTGAAACTTCAACTGGGCATGATGACGGGATATATTGTTGTCATCCATGATGATCCCGCAATCCCCATCTCTGCCGATGATGAAAAGCTCCTGATCAAGTAAGGCTTCCTTTGTTATCCCTGATTCCTGAATGGTCAATGTGGGGTGATCCATTCTGCCTGTATCCGGAAAATCCTGACGGGTCATTTCCTGTACTCCTGCTTCCTGCTTTGTTTCTTACATTTCATCAACGATATTTTCGTATTCAATGTCATTTTCTGCAAACATGTTCATAAGGTCGGCACGGTCGATGGCTTTGAAAAGTGCCTCTTCCGGTGCCACGATCCCCCGCTTGACCACGTCCAGAAGTGAGTCATTGAGTGTGCACATCCCCAGTTTCTGGCCGGTCTGGATCACAGAGGGGATCTGATAGATCTTGGATTCACGGATAAGGTTGGATACAGCGGAAGTCACCCGCAAAATCTCCAATGCGGCGATTCGGCCTTTGCCTTTTCTTTTGCAGAGGGTCTGGGCGATAACGCCGCGCAGGGAGTCGGCAAGCATCTGCCGGATCTGATCCTGACGGGTGGCAGGGAACTGCTGGATAACACGGTTCACTGTACTGTATGCTGTGGTGGTATGCAATGTGCCGAATACCAGGTGTCCTGTTTCCGCAGTTTCAATAGCGATTTCCACGGTTTCCAGGTCTCGCATTTCTCCCACCAGCACGATATCCGGGTCTTCACGCAGCGCAGCACGCAGTGCGGAAGCAAAGCTGTTGGTATGCCGTCCGATTTCACGGTGGTTTACCAGGCACTTCCGGCTGGGATGCACGAACTCCACAGGGTCTTCAACGGTGATGATATGGTCGGTACGGTGCCGGTTGATATAGTCCACCATAGCGGCAAGGGTGGTGGACTTTCCGCTTCCGGTTGGGCCGGTAACAAGCACAAGTCCCTTATTGAGGGTACAAAGTTCCGCACAGACGGGAGGCAGATTCAACTGTTCAAAGGTGAGAATATCTGCCGGAATGATTCGTCCGACGATCCCTACTCCGTTCAGGTCACGGAATACGTTGATACGGAAACGGTCTCCTGTGGGAAGCGCGTAAGCCAGGTCGGCGTCGTTGCAATCGGTAAACTGTTTCCGGTTTCTTTCCGGCATGATCTCAAACGCCAGCTGGTGGATATAATCACTCTGCATGGGTTCTGTTTCTGTAAAGACGATCTCACCGTCCACACGGTATGCCACAGGGTGGTTACTGCACATGTGCAAGTCTGATGCTTTGATCTGCATCATGTATTCCAAATATACATCGATTGCCGCCATAGGTATTCTCCCTTGTTTTTTATTTTATAAAAATACAGATGCTACAATAGCATAGTTCTCTGTTTTTTCAATCTTTTCCGGTAAAGAAAAGAGAAAAAAAAGGAAAAACAGTCACAGCTTTCCCATAATTTTGTAAAAAAGTATATTTCAGAAATATTTTGAACTTAAAAAAATCTTGATTTCAAAATGCGGCTTTATCAGATTTTTTGGAGAAACATAGCATTATCCGTGATTTATAAGTTCTCCGGGGAGAGACAATCGCTTCCGCTTTTTTCTCTCCCCCATCCCCCTCACTTTTTCATTACTCCAATCTGTCTTTAAGATAATGCGGGAGTTTTTTTTTATTATATTGCGCCTGCGTTCTTTCGGGCATAAATGCCCTCTCTCACTCGCGGCTTACTGCTCGCTCCCGGCTCCTCCGCCAACACTCTTGTGTAGGCGGCCGCAAGGCGCTTGCCCTGCGGTACAGTCGCACGTCCACTGCGCGCTCGGCGGCAACCGCCTCGCCTGGCAGACGGTATTTTTTCTTTTTTCTGAATTTTTATGGGATAGCCAGGAAAAACAGTTCATCATCCGGAGAACTGCGGGGGGAAAAGGGTAATTACATGACGCGCATGGAAAGATTTTCTGCAAAGAAGTTCCATACCCCCTCCGGTATCAGATACTTAAAGAAACATCACCATTTCATTTTCCACATCTCTGAAACCGTATTTTTCATACAGCGGTCTGCCCATACTTGAAGCATTGAGCATGAGTTTCCGGCAATGGCATTTTTCCGCTTCTTTCCTGATCTCATCCAGAAGAAGTCTTGCCAGTCCCCTGCCGCGGAACTCTTTGAGTGTGAACATATTGGTAATATAACCGAAATACCCTTCCGGATCGGAATAGGAGGGCGGATGCCGTTCAATGCAGAGTCCACTGCATGCGGCTGCTTTCCCATCAATAAAAACGAGGAAAGAAATGAATGAACCTTTTGCAAGAGAAGAAGCAAAATATTCTTTCAGCTGTTCCCGGAAAAGATCCATATTTTCCGGAGGAGGCACTTCCTCCCTTTCTGCACGCATCTGCATACGTAATGAGGTCAGAATTTCAATATCTTCCTTATTGGAAAGTGCTTTCCGGATTTCCACTGTCATAAATCACTCTCCTTTCAGTATGTGAAAAGAATATTATCAATAAGTCTTGTGCTTCCGAAATATGCCGCAAGAACAAACATGATCTCTCTTCCGGTTTTTGTCCGTACATCTTCCAATGTTTCCGAATCCACACACTCCACATAATCCACTTTACCGCCTTTGGCAGCAATATTGTTTTTAATGGTCTCAATGGCGGAGGCAATGGTAAATGTGCCTGCTTCAAGACTTTCCTTTGCTTCTTTCAGGGAACGGGAAAGAACAAGCGCATTTTCCCTTTCTTCCGCAGAAAGATATTTATTGCGGGAACTTAATGCAAGGCCGTCTTTTTCCCGGATCAGGGGGCTGATGATCAGGCGGATGGGGAAATTAAGATCCCGCACCATTCTTTTCAAAACTCTTGCCTGCTGGGCATCCTTCTGACCGAAAACGGCAAGATCGGGGAGTACAGCATTGAAAAGTTTTGCCACAACCGTAGTCACCCCCTGAAAATGGGTGGGACGGGTTTTGGCGCAAAGTCCCTGTGAAAGTTTGTTTTCCACAACAAGGCAGCTGGGTTCTTCCACATACATTTCTTTTACGGAAGGAGCAAATACCGCATCCACATTTTTTCCTTCCAGAAGTGCGCAATCCCTTTGCAGATCTCTGGGATATTTATCAAAATCTTCATTGGGGGCAAACTGGATGGGATTGACAAAAATGGTGACGACCACACAATCTGCACCGTTTTTTCTTGCTGTATCCACCAGAGAAAGGTGACCGTCATGCAGATAGCCCATCGTGGGGACGATTCCGATGATTTTGCCATTTCTCTGCTGATTTTTGGAGTATTGCTGCATTTCTGCTATTGTGTGAATGATCTTCATTTTCTTTCCTTTCCTCGAAGATATTACTGAGAGGAAAAAGAGGATTTTTCATCTTTTTCCCGTTGAATGGATGATTTTTCAGGCGTTTGCCTTTGCGATCCTTGCCGTTACACTTGCTTCATAGGCGTCCAGATCGTCGATCATGATGCGGGCAACACCGGATTTCATGGCGGCTTCGGCTACCTTCCGTGCCACATGAGGTACAACTCTGGGGTCGAAGGGTTTGGGAATGACCATATCCGCATAAAGACCGGGAGCTCTGTCAAACATGCCTTTGGCAGCGTCGGCAGGGTAAGAGTGTTTGAGAACTTTTTTCACATCTTCCGGGATGGGGGCAACTGCCAGTTCCGCAAGAGCGGCAGAAGCGGCAAGTTTCATTTCCTCATTGATGTCGCTTGCCCGTACATCCAGCGCACCGCGGAAAATGCCGGGGAAGCCCAGAACGTTATTCAGCTGATTGGGGTAGTCACTTCTGCCTGTACCGGCAATTTTTGCGCCTGCGGCAATGGCAACATCCGGGAAGATTTCCGGAGTGGGGTTCGCCATGGCAAATACGATAGCATCCTTATTCATGCTTTTCACCATTTCCGCTGTAACGCAGTTGGGGGCGGAAAAGCCCAGGAAAATATCTGCTCCTTTGATTGCTTCCGCAAGGGTACGCATGGGGGTATCTCTGGCAAAAAGTTTCTGTTCTTCGCTCAAATCGGTTCTGCCGGTATGAAGAACGCCATTAATATCGCAAAGAATCATATTTTCCAGTTTTGCCCCGCCTGTCAGGTAGAAACGGCTGCATGCAAGTCCGGCAGCTCCGGCACCATTGACCACAAATTTGCACTCTTCGATCTTTTTGCCGATGATTTTAAGCGCATTGAGGATCCCTGCAAGAGAGATGATGGCTGTTCCATGCTGGTCATCATGGAATACAGGAATATTCATGGCTTTTTTCAAAGCTCTTTCCACTTTGAAACAGCCGGGAGCCCCGATATCTTCCAGATTGATGCCGCCGAAAGAGGGTTCCAGTGCCTGTGTTACTGTAATGACTTTTTCCGGATCGGTCTTGCCGTCCTCCCCGTGAACATGGGAAAGACACAATGCCACAGCGTCAATATCCGCAAAGCGTTTGAAAAGAACAGCTTTGCCTTCCATGACAGGCATCCCGGCTTCCGGACCGATATTGCCCAGTCCCAGAACGGCTGTACCGTCACTTACCACGGCAACGCAGTTGGATCGGTTGGTATAAAGAAAACTTTTTTCCGTATCTTTATGGATCTCCATACAGGGAACAGCCACGCCGGGGGTATAGGCAAGGGAGAGTTCCTCCTGGGTGGCACAGGGTTTGGAGGGGACGACCGACAGTTTGCCCGGGGCGGGACTCATGTGATATTTCAGACTCTTTTCAGCAAGTATTTCTTTTTCATTGCTCATAATGATACTCCATGGATTTTTTTACGTAAAATATTAAAAGTATATCCCATTAATATACATATTGAAAAGTTTTTTTCAAAAGGATTTTGCATTTTTCCGGAAACATGTTATTTTTATAGGCGTAAAATTTTATTTTTTACCCGTTTTTTCATGCCGGGGGAAGAAAAAAGAAAAGGATGTTGCCCTTATGATCGAGTCAAGTATAGATAATATCCATATCCTTTATCCGGATGGCAGCAGTACGGTTTTTGACAGTTCCGAACTGCGCAGCCGTCTTGCCCGTTCACTTGCAGAGGCCAATCTGGACGATCTTGCCGTAGCGGACGATCTTGCTCTTGCTGTGGAATTCAGTTTACGCAGTGCTTTGCGGGAATCGGGAATACGGCATGTTTCCGCTTCTGAACTGGATCAGGCTGTGGCAAAAAGTCTGGAAGATGCCGGTTTTGCCCTTGTCGCGGAAAAATTTCTTGCTTTTACCCCGGAGGCTGCCGGAACGCATAAATTGAACAATAATGAACTGGCACATTTTTTCTCCTGCGCTCTTCTGCTGGATGAATCTGAAAGTTTTCTGCTGGGGGAGAAAGTAAAAACGGCTCTTCTGAAACTCGGCATGGAAAAATGTTCCCGTACTCTTGCTCTTGAACTGGCAAAAGAGTTCCGTACTCTTGCCGCTGAAGAACTTTTGCGCAAAAAACACCTCTCTGCCTCCGGCAGCAGAAAAGTATTGCTTCCTGCGGTGGGTTCTCTTATTGGAAAACTGGATGAAAAAGAACAGCATTTCTTTACACAGGGAGCGATCCATCTTTCCGGAAACAGTACTCTTTTCCCTTCTGTGAGGGTGGAAATAAGTCTGGAAAAACTGTTGGAAATTTCAGGAATGAAACTGACAAACGATTTTCCTGTGACAGAACTGGTTCTTGCTCCGCTTCTGGGGGCCTGTGCTTCGGCGGTGGACGCCATTTATGAAGAGATGTGCAAGGCTGTACCGGAGGGAAAACTGCCGCTGGTGATAACTTTTACGGATATGGCAGTTTTTGTGGAAAAATATTTTCTTGCCGGCAAAGGGGAAGGGGCAGTGGAAAAATGTTCCAGAAGTCTGGGTGTATTTTTCAAAGGGATGCTGAAAAATCTTCCTTTCCGGATCCGTTACGGAAAATAACAGGATGCCTGGCTGGGTGGTGGAATGTCGAAAATAACAGAAAATGAAGTAGTGGAAGTTTTTTCTCTTGCTTTCGGCGGGAAGAGTGTTGCACGCAGGGAGTCGGGAAAAGTCTGCTTCCTTCAGGGGGTTCTCCCCTCTGAAAAGGTGAGAATAGCCGTTATCGGGGAAAAAAAGAATTTTTCCACTGGAAAAGTATTGGAAATACTGGAAAAAAGTCCTGCAAGGATCAATGAATACTGTTCCTTATCCTGTCCCGGTTGTCCCTACCGGATGATGGAATATTCTCTGGAACTGCAATGGAAAGAAAAACAGCTTCTCTCCTTTCTGGCAAGATTGAAAAAAATGAAGCTGAAAAATATCCTGCCTGCTGTTGGCGCGGAGGAACGGTTGGCATGGCGCAGTAAAATAAGTCTGCATCTTGTCAATGGAGAACTTTGTTACACCGGATGGGATAATCTCACCCCTGTTCCGGTAAAAGAGTGTCCCCTTGCAGATAAAAGGATCAATGAATTTCTTGCCGCAGGAAAATGGCGGGACAAAGTGGAGCCGGGGGCGGAAAGGGTGACTTTCCGCTGCACAGAAAAAGATGGCGTCACTTTCCATACGGATAAAAGCCGGGATAAAGTCATTCTTACGGAAGAATTGGGTATTTACGGCACTTTTCTGGTGGAACAGCGTTCCTTTTTCCAGATCAATCATGCTATGGCACAAAAGTTGATCTCTTCTTATCTTGCCACTGTGGAGAAACTTGCGCCGCAGAATATTCTGGAATTATACTGCGGGTGCGGTGTATTTTCCCTCCTTGCGGCGAAATTGTGTCATATCCCCTGCCGGGGGATAGAACTGGATGCTTCCTCCATACATCTGGCAAAGGAAAATGCTGCAAACAGAGGGGTGGAAAATTTATGTAAATTCTATGCCGGTGATGCCGGGAAAGTGATGAAAAGTCTTTATGGAGGCAGAAAAGTTTCCCCGGGCACACTCCTGATCGTGGATCCTCCCAGAACCGGACTTGCTCCCAATGCTGCAGAGATGCTTCTTGCTGCTGAAAGTGACTGGATCCTTTATATTTCCTGCGGACCGGATACTTTGATGCGGGATCTGGAAATCCTTGCTCAAAAATATTCTGCGGAAGAGATCCAACTATTTGATCTTTTCCCCTCTACGGCACACTTTGAAACTCTTGTTTTACTGAAAAAGAATTCGTTTTCCTGACATGGAAAGGATCATATTATGGCGACGGAATTGGAAAGAAAGAATCATAAACGCAATAAAAACACCATTGCAGAACCTGCCGCACCGGATCGGATTTATCAGGAAGAAATGGATCTTGATAATGAAAAAACTTCTTTCGTTGCAGGAAAATTTTCTGCAAAAGGAAAAAAAAATGTATATACAGGAGAAAACCCTGCTTTCGGAAAAAAAGCAGCACAGGATTTTGCCGCCGGAAAAATCGATCTTCTGCCGGGTTCTGACAATGGCGGCGAAAAGAAAATTGCTTCCCGGAAAGTAAAGCAGGTTGCGGAAAAAGAAAAGCAATCCCACTATACCGGTCACAGGGAAAGATTGCGGACAAGATATCTGCTTGCCGGAGCAGAGGGAATGACCGATTATGATCTTCTGGAACTTTTGCTTACATACAGTATCCCCCGCAGAGATGTGAAAGTGCTTGCAAGAACTCTTCTGGAAAAGTTTCAATCTCTTGCCAATATCATGGATGCGGAGATCGGGGAACTTTGTGCCGTTCCGGGTATTTCCAGAAATTCTGCGATCCTTTGCCGTATCCATAAAGATCTCTGCTGCCGCTATCTCAAAGAGGGGATGATGCGGGAAAATGTTCTCAACAGCATTGCTTCTGTTGAAAAATATGCGAGAATGAAATTAGGCGGTTATAAAGATGAAATGATGATGGCTATTTATCTGAATGTGCATAATTATGTGATAGATTCCTGTATCGTTTCCAAAGGAACAGTGGACAGGGCTACGGTTTATCCGAGAAATATTGCAGAAGAAGCACTGTTGAAAAAAGCCGCAAGTGTGATCCTTGTGCATAATCATCCCGGAGGGGAGGTCATGCCGTCCGAGGAGGATGTTTATTTTACAAGAATGGTAAGGAATACTCTTCTGCCTCTTGAAATCACTCTTCTGGATCATTTGATCGTTTGCAGAGATTTTGTGTTCAGTTTTCATAACAGTCTCAATGAAGTTCTGACAGCAACGGAAGAAGAATTCCGGAAAGGAGTTTAACATGATCGCAGGGCTGGGAATGGATATAGTAAAAACAGAGCGTATAAAAATGCTTCTGGAAAAAAATGGAGTTGCATTTTTACATAAGATCCTTGCTGAAGATGAGATAAAAGAATACAGTTCCTTTCCTTTGATTGCCGCCGAAAAAATTGCCGGAAAATGGGCGGCGAAAGAGGCTGTTGCAAAGGCTTTGGGGTGCGGTTTCGGGGAAAATTGCGCCATAAAGGATATTCATATCCTGCATAATAGCGACCATGCTCCCATAGTCACATTAAGCGGGGAAGCAGAAAAATATGCCGGGAAACTCGGTGTGGAAAAGATCTTTCTTACCATCACCCATGAAAAAGAATATGCGGCGGCAACAGCGATTCTGGAAAAATAAAAAATCTTTACAGAGGTATTTAAAAAAGTTAAGTAAAACAAAAGAATAGAATCGTGACAAAGTCATGTAAAAGTTTTTTTGAGGCGGATGCGTAAGCAACCGCACAAAATAATACACATTTTCAGACTGCTTCCCGCAGCGGTAACAGCCGGGAATACTCCTTTTGCAGGACAAAGTCTGTAACTTTTCTGACTTTTGGGGACTTTTTTAATTATCTTCATACAATAAAGTATGTTTCCTGTGCGTTATATGGATAGAAAGCATATGGAATAAGGGTATTTTGCGGGGTGTGTGTGGAAAATAAAGAAAGAGATATTTCAGATATGGCGTTGATCCGGGGGTACCTTGCCGGATCGGCGGAGGATTTTGAATGTCTTTATCAGAGATACCGCAAACAGCTTTATGCTTATCTTAATGCTCTTCTGGAACAGGATCGCGCTGCAGTGGATGATGTTTTTCAGCTTACCTGGCTGAAAGCAATTGACCATCTTCCGGGATATAAAGATAAAAATATGTTTCTTGCCTACCTTATGCGTATAGCCCATAATCTGGCAGTGGATGTATGCCGGAAGAAACAGAGAATGGAACAATATGAGACTTCTTCTGTATATCCTTCCGGTACTTTACCGGAGGGGGAGGAAAAAAATATGGAAGAACTCCGGGGAGATTTCCGGTATATACCGGGAAAAGGGATGGAAAATATGGAATTATCTTCCGCCATTGAGCAAGCGGTCAATACTCTCAAAGGGGAGTTGAAAGAGGTTTTTCTTCTGCGGATGGAGGAACTTTCTTTCAAAGAGATCGCAGAGATCCAGAAGTGTTCCATAAATACAGTTTTGGCAAGGATGCAGTATGCCTTGAAAAATCTGCGGGCAACTCTTAAAGAATGGAAAGAACATATTTGAAGGGGGAAACTCATGGAAAATAAAAATAAATTGGAGTCTGTGAAGATGGATAAAGATTTTTTTGAAATTGAAGCATTGTTCCGCTCCCGTTACAGTAAAATAAAAGCGGAAAAAGAGGCTTTTTCCTCTATTCCGGAAGAGGTGGAAAAAACAATATCTGCTCATGCGGCATTTTCTTTACAGAAAAGAATGGAAAAGAAAAGGCAATGGCGGAAATTCCTCTATGCGGCGGCATGTGCGGTAATGATGACTTTTGTTTTTGTCCTGATCCCGGAAAACAGGGAAAAAAGGGGATTTGCAAAGAAAAATGATCTGGTGAAAACGAGTATCCATCCGCAGAAAGGAACTGGAAAAAGTTTTTACACATCCGGCAGTTCCGCATGGGAATATGATAAATATACGGAAAGCAATGATGCCGCTGATTGTGAACTCTATTCCCTTAATGCCCAGTTGGATATGGCTTCTTTGGAAGCAGAATTGATCGGTCATCACTCATAAAATACAGAATATGGAGGTTACGATGGAAAAAAAGATCATGTATGTGCAAACAATATTCCTTACCTTACTCTTCTCTCTTTCTTTGTTCGGCAATGGAAAAGAACCTGTAAAGGATAACGGAATTCCGGAAAAAAAACTTCCTCCCGGAATCCATAGAAATACCCGGACCGGCGGTCATCCCGGCAGATTCGGCGCAAGAGGGAGAAGTGGCGGTATGAACCGCTTTGCCGGAAGATTTACTGCGGAGGAAAGAAGTGAACTGCATCGCCTTTCCATGGCAGGCGACCGGGTTGGATTCGGTAAAAAAATGAGGGAATTAAGGAAAAAATATGCCACAGAAGAGGATAAAAAGGTCTTTCTTCTGGAAGAAAAATATCATGGAAGCAAAACTGCGGAAGAAAAACGTGCCATCCGTAAGGAGCTGGAAAGTGCGGTAAAGATCCAGATACAGAAACGCAATGATTTTACTTTGAAACAGATCAATCTTGCGGAAGAAAAATTACGGAAACTGAAAGAATTTCACGCAAGAAATGTGAAAAATGCGGATAAGACAGCTTTGAAAATGACAGAATTCCTCTGTACTCCGCCGGGAGAAAGAAAGAATTTTTACCGTAATAATTATCCTCTCCGGAAAAAGCCGGAAACTGTGAAACAAACAGAAGAACAGGTAAAAAAATAAGCGGAAAAAGCGCACTGTACTTCCTTTCCTGTTGCAGTAATGGCAATAGGGAAGGATTTTTATTTTTTAAACTTTTTGAATATCTCTTTTACTTCCCTGATCCGGAAAAGCAGAGCAAAAATCAGAAATACCGTACCATAAAGGATGCTTTTTATACAAAGAACAAAAAAGAGCGGCAAAGTGGAAATCAGCGGCGCAATAAGGTACACACCAAGAAATCCCGGCAGACTTAAAAGCAGAAATTTACCAAAAGTTTTTGCCGTTCCGGAAAGCAGGTCATTGGATGTGTTCCTGGAAAAAAGATATAATAAAATCAGGTTGTTTATATAGGAACTTACTACCGTGGCAAGGGCGATCCCCCCCTGCTTCAATGGGTGCATAAGAATAAAGTTGAGAAGAATATTCAGCAAAATACAGGCAATGGCGGCAAACATGGGGGTTTTTGTTTCTTTCCGGGAATAAAAGGCGGCAAGAGATAATTTCATTGCCGCAAAAGCCGGGATCCCCCAGGCATAATATTTCAATGCCAATGCCGCATGGATGGCTTCCTTTTCACCGAAAGCTCCACGCATGAAACAGAACCGGATAAGGTCATCCGCTGTAATAAAAACAAACACCGCAAGGGGAATGGTAAGAAAAAGCAGAATATCCATGGATTTTTTAAGCATCTCTTTCATGGCAGAATATTCCTTTTTTGCCGCAAGAAGGGACATTTCCGTAAGAGAAACTGTCCCGAAGGAAACGGCAATGACACCAATGGGCAGATAGGTGAGACGCTCACTGTAATTTAATGCCGGAAGAGCGTAAGAGCCTACCATCATCGCCATAGACCGGTCACAGATCACCCCCACCTGATAGGTCAATGCACCCGCCAGCCCGGGAAGGATCAGCAGAACGATCTCCCGGAGAGTTCCTTTGTCTTTCAATACTTCTTTGGGGAAAGTTGGCATCATCCCTGCTTTTTTCATCATCAGAAAAAGCA
>JAGBXB010000143.1 GCA_017629515.1 Lentisphaeria bacterium
CATGTCATTCCACTCTTTATTGTATTCATAGTACCAGCGGTTTGTGGGGCAGTTGGGATCGTTGAGCGGATGTTTCCAGCAGTGGCGGTGATTGGAAAGACTTACATAAGACAAATTTTTTCCCTGATAAGGTTTAACACCTTTGGGAGCACGGGAGAAGGTCTGATAGGAATGACCGCCGAATCTCGCTTCCGGGAAGAGTTTATTGATTTCTTCAAAAACAGCATTGGCAAAAAGCCAGTATCTTGTGGAAACGATTCCCTTTTCCCGTTCTTCGGGGGGATCCTGTGCCACACAGTTTTCACATTCGCACCAACTGGTAATATCATTATTGCAGAACCCGAGAATAACAGGCTGGGCAATGGATCTTTTCATCTGGTAAGCGGCATTTTTTGCTACAAGTTTGATCACTTCCTTATTGGAGGTACAGGGCTGGGGCTGAACTCCTCCATGATAGGAGAGAACTCTTTTGCCCCGGATCTGCGGGAAATAATCCGGATGTTCTTTCAGCATATTTTCCGCATATTTTTTAATTTCTTTCATATTTTTATTTTTGGGATTGTAAACAAGAAGAGGAGAAAAACAATGCCCCCCCATCTTTGCAATAAACGCCCGTTTTTTCAATTGATCAAAATATTTGCGGAGCATGTGGGGAGAAGCATGGAAACGCATATTGTTCCTCAATCCCCAATCCCAGGTGTCCCACACGGGAGAAGCATTGGACATACAGACTTTGGAAACATCCCGGTAGGAAAAATCCGGATTGTGGATATAATCCATTTTTGGAACGGTAATAGTGGGTTTGACCTTGAAATATTCTCCCTTCTCTCCGGGAACGAGCCACAGGATCCCGCCATATCTTTTCAACACTTCATATACGCCGTACAATACCCCCACAGGCGTATTTCCGGCGATCCGCAATGCTTTTTCATCGGCAGAAAGTTTCAAACCTTCTTCTTTGACCCTTTTATCCTCTGTCAATTCAAGATAAATGGGATATTTGCCCTTGACAGGAGCTGTCCCGACCGCAGGCCGTTCACCGGCACTGATCTTGGCAAGAAAGTTGGCAAGTTCACTGGCAGCATGCTGTTCCACCGGGGTTGCATTCTTCCTCAATACAATACTGGACACCGCTTTGCCATTTTTTGTCAAAGCAAATTCCGTACCGCAGAGAATAAAGGCGGCACACACTAAAAGAATACTCAACGATCCTTTCATGGAAAAACTCCTTCTTATTTTCTGTTTTTTTACTTTCCGGCAAATCATCAACAGACAAGGTAGCACACGAAAATAAAAATACAACAGAATTTCCGGAAAAATGAAAATAAATACAGGATATTTACCGGGGAAAAAGAATTTTTCAAGATTTTTTCACAGTTATCCCGTAATTTTCCTGTATGTTCCATAAATTGCTCCGGAAACACGAGTACAGGATAAGTCCCGTAGGGACGATAGAATTCAGCCCGGGGTTTTAACCCCGGGTATATCATGTATCCCCCCACGAAAAAAGTCCCG
>JAGBXB010000144.1 GCA_017629515.1 Lentisphaeria bacterium
AGGAGCCGTTCCGCAGCTTTCTCACTTTTCCCCTGTATCTTATATACGCCGGAAGTTTTGATATGCTGGGGCAATAATCCAATATGACCCATTACCGGGATCCCGGCATGTACCATTTTCGCAATAAGCGGCGCAAGAAAAGTATCACTTTCGATCTTCACAGCATCGCAAAGCCCTTCCTGCATCAATCTCATAGCGTTGCGCATTGCCTGTTCTTCACTTATCTGGCAGGAAAGAAAAGGCATATCCCCTACAATAAAAGTATTGGGAGCTCCCCGTCTCACCGCGGCGCAATGATGCACCATCTGATCCATTGTTACCTGCACAGTATTTTCATAGCCGAGCTGGGTCATTCCCACAGAATCTCCCACAAGGATCATATCCACATTTCCCATTTCCGCGAGGGAGGCAGTACAGGCATCGTAAGAAGTGATCATTACGATTTTTTCGCCGTTTTCTTTCATTTTTCTCAAATGGGAAATGGTAAGTTTCTTTTTTCCGTCCATGAAAAATCCTTTCTCTTATGACCTTGAAATGCTTTTTCTCATATAAAATAGCACAGAAAAATCAATAAGCAAATCTTTTTGATTTGATTTTTCTTCTTTCGTGAGGCATATTGATATGGAAAAAAGAAAAATCCAGCAGCAGGAAGAAATTTTATGACCGCAAAAGCAAAAAAACGGAAAAACTTTTCCAAAACAGACAGAAAAGAAACGAAAAATATTCTCCGGGGTAAATTCAATGGCAATATGAATGGTTATGGTTTTGTAGCCAGAGAAGACGGTATCCAGCCGGATGTGTTTATTCCTGCCACCAAAACAGCCAATGCCATTACCGGTGACATTGTGGAATTTCTTCTTCTTCCCGGTAATCCGAGAGGTCCTTCCGGGATCGTTACTGCCATCCTTAAACGCACAGTTAAAGAAGTGACCGGTATTCTCCTTTCCGAACGTTTTTTGCAGCCGCTGGACAACCGTTTCCCCGTAAAAATAAAACTGAAAGGCTCTTTGAAAGGGGCAAAAAAAGGAGACTGGCTCAAAGCGCGTCTCCTTCCGGCGGATACGGATATAAAAGATGCAGGGAAAAAATCCCGGAACAAACGGAAATCAGACAGCGGAAATTTTTCTCCTGTTCTTGCCGGAGAAGTAATTTCCAGAATCGGTAAATGCGGCGATATTCTTTCCGATCTTACTGCGGTGGCATCGGAATACGGTATCTGTGAACCTTACTCTGAAGCGGAAAACAAGGCAGCATTACGCATCAGACCAAGAGATGTTGCCGACCGTAAAGATATGACAAAAGCCTATACTCTCACCATCGACCCTGCCGATGCAAAAGACTTTGATGATGCCATTTCCATTACCCCGGGTAAAAAGAAAGATGAGGTACTTCTGGGGGTGCATATTGCCGATGTGGCTTCTTACATCCGGCCGGGTTCCCGTTTTGCCAAATGTGCGGAAAAACGGTGTTTTTCCTCCTACATGCCGGGCTTATTCCGGCCCATGCTGCCCAAAACTCTTACAGAAAAAATAAGTTTGAAAGAAAATACGGTAAGCAAAGCGCATACCATTCTTTTTACTGTCCGGAAAAGTGATGGGAAGATCCTTTCCTCCAAAAGATTTCATTCTCTTGTAAAGGTACGCAGAAAACTGGATTATGATACTGTCCAGACCTTTCTGGATGATCCTGCCCATATTCCTGCCTCCTGGAATAAACTGCTCGCTCAAAAAGTAACTCTCCTTGCATCTCTGGCGGAAAAAATGCGCCTTTTACGGAAAAAAGAGGAGCTTTTTCTCAATATTGAAACAAGGGAAGTACGGGCTCTTGTAGATCCGCAGAAGATGGTTGTTACAGGGCTGCATACGGAAAAACAGAGGGAAGCGGAACTTTTGATCGAAGAATTCATGCTTGCCGCCAATTGTGCCGCCGCTTCGGAAATGATCAGGAAAAATATTCCCGCCCTCTACCGTATCCATGCAGAACCCGCCAGAGAAAAGATCATGGAATTTATGGAGATCATCCGTCACAATTTCCATATCCGTACAGGAGACCTTACTTTCCGGAAAGATTGTGCCCGTTTTCTGGATTCCCTGCCGGATGACCCCAGAAGCAACATCATCTGTTCCTCTTTCCTCCGTTCTCTGCCCAGAGCTGCATACAGCGATACTCCCTCCCTCCATTATGGATTGGGGAAAGAAGAATATTGCCACTTTACCAGTCCCATCCGCCGTTATACTGATTTACTCATCCATCAGCAATTATGGGCGGCAGATGAAAATAAAATACTTTTCCCTCCGGAATTTTTCACAGAAAAAGCTCAATACTGTACTGCAAAGGAATATGATGTGGATGAGGCGTATTTTGCCGCCAATGACCGTATGAAACTATATTATCTCATCCAGAATAATGTTCTGGAAGAAGGCGGTGTGCAGACCTTTGAAGGCATTATTGCCAAAGTTTCCGCTTCCGGAATACTCTGTGATATCCCGGAACTGGGTATTTACGGTTTTGTCCCCATAAAATCTCTGGAATCAAGGATGCGCTACCGCTCCGGGGAAGGCAGATACCGTGCGGAAAAAGGAAGAGGCGGATACAGAACAGGCAATTACATCTACCTTGTTG
Source organism: Lentisphaeria bacterium (assembly GCA_017629515.1). GTDB lineage: Bacteria > Verrucomicrobiota > Lentisphaeria > Victivallales > UBA1829 > RGIG5327. The sequence continues at coordinate 2,623 of JAGBXB010000144.1, forward strand.
TCCACCATATTGACCTTGCCGCAGGAAAAGTCATATTCCGGGCGGTAAGCTGATTTGAAAGTCTTCCGGTATCAGGAAATCTCCGGAGAATACTCTGCCAGCCATTTTGCGGCAAGTTCCCCCCAGGAACATACAGGAAAACCTTTCCGCAGAAGTCCGTAACCGTGTCTTCCCCGGGCATAAAGGTGCATTTCCGCAGGTACTCCGGATCTTTTCAGATGCAGATACCAGTAAAGGGAATTTTCCACATTTACAAAGTCATCTTCCGACTGAATGATGAATGTGGGGGAGGTATTGGAATCGATTTTGAATTCCGGGCAGATAACTGCTTTTTCCGTATCCGCAAGATAGGCGGGATAGATAAGAAGAGAAAAATCCGGCCGGAAAGAAAGAAGATCCATTTCTTCTCCGGTTTCCGGATAGGGAACAGGATCGGCAGGAGCGGAAATGGTGGCAACAAGATGGCCTCCTGCAGAAAAACCTATTGCTCCCACTCTGGCAGGATCTATCTCAAATTTTTCCGCATTGTGACGGATGAAACGCATACTTCTTGCCGCATCTGCATGTGCTGCATCCCGTCTGCCGGGACAACGGTATTTAAGTACAAAAGCGGAAAAACCCTGCAAGTTCAGGAAAGAAGCAATATCCAATCCCTCATGACTCCATGCCAGATGACTGTATCCTCCGCCGGGGCAGACCAATACTGCCGGGTGCGGGGCTTTTCCGGAAGCAGGGAAAAAGTGCAATTCCGGTTCCGTTACATCGGTATAACGGTCGATCCCGTCCTTTTCCGGATTTTCTTTCATGTGTTCAATGATATTTTTATCTTCTTCTCTGGCGAAAGGTTTGATTTTTCCCCATATTTTGTGGATACTTCTTTCCATGTTATACCTCTTTATAAATTCTGAATATTTTTTCTGTTAAGACTGATGACATTGTTGCTGTGAACAGAATTGATCATTCCATAATGCTTTTCCCCGGAAAATTTTGTTACGGAAAAAAAGGCAAAAAAAATGGTGCACCCACAAGGACTCGAACCTTGGACCCAATGATTAAGAGTCATTTGCTCTACCGACTGAGCTATGGGTGCAGTTTCAATAAACCTTTTATTAATATGCCATGATTCCGTAAAAAGTCAATAGAAAAAAAGAAAAATTATGCTTTTTTCTGCTTATTTTCTTTTTCTTCAGCTGCAAGAGCGGCAAGTTCCTCTTCCGCCTCTTTTTTACTCTCCGCTATTGCTTTCTGTTCGGCGGCATCTTTCAGTTCTTCGGTTTCTTTAAGCAATTCTTCTTTGGCTTTTTTGAATTCGTAACTGGCTTTCCCCAGGGAACGGGCGATCTCCGGAATCTTTTTTGCCCCGAAAAGAAGAAGGATCACAAGAAAAATAACCAGGATCTCTGTCATACTCAATCCCATAAAAACCTCCTTTGTTTATGCAGTTAATTTATACTGCAAAAAAATCTTTTCAAGAGAAAAACGGCAGAAATATCCTCTTTCTGCCGTTTATTTCTTTTTCTTTACTTATTTTGCTTTCAAAACAAGTCTTCCGTAAGAATCTTTCACAGTAAGGAGAATTCCTCCATCCTCTTCTTTGAAAGAGACAGAAGGAGTTTTTTCCACAATGGAAAGTTTCTTTCCTTTCAAAACATTGGGAAGAGCGATAAACTCATCTTTCACGCTTTTCTGATAATCCAGATAAATATACCAGGCATCTTTCAATTTGTGGAAGTACATGTTTCCGGAAATGCCTTTACGGGGAGCAGCATCAAAATACTGCCGGTAGGCGTAGGTTTTGAATTCTTGTCCGGCTTTTACATTGAGAGAACCGGCAGCAGAAGGATAGGTCTTTCTGGTACTGTGTACCCACCAGTAATTTTGAGCCTGTTTGCTGCGGATGGCAGGGACAGTATCGCCTTCTGTCATGGAATATCCCAGAGCATAACCGAATACAGGGACAAATTTCCCGTTTTTATCATATTTGCCCAGGAACTGGATGGCCGAATCCGGAGGATTTTTTACATCTGCAATATTGTTGCTTTTTTCGCTGAAAGTAACAGACGGCCAGGGGAAGGTGAATAAATTTTCCCCTTTGAGGAAGTTGAAGGAATACTCTTTTTCCACAACCTCTTTCCCCACTTTCACTTTGTATTTCTTCTTGAAAGGAATGGTCTTGGGGATATAGTAGAAATGGGCACCTTTGCGGTCAAAGGCTCTGGAATTGGGGCACATGGACTGGATGACGCCATGGATCGCCATATAGAAGTCACAAAGCGCTTTGCAGTAGTTGTCTATGATACAGACACCGCCGGGAGCGAAATCGTAGGCAATGCGGACAAGGACAACAGCCGCAATGGAGGGATCTTTGAGATCAAGTTTCCTGCCCACATTCTCTTTCTGTTTTGCCAGCATGGATTCCGGACGGAGGATATCGTAACTTTCTTCAATACGGAAGTTTTTGCAGATCACAGTTTCCCCGTCTTTGAGTTCTCTGCCGTCAACTATGTATTTCTGGTAATGGAAACGCAGGCAGGGCTGATACTGGAAGATACCGGCATATTTTGCCCCTTTGAGTTCTTTTCCTTCAAAAAACAGTTTCAAATCCGCAACACCCCGTCTTCCGATACGGCCGAAGCTCCAGGGGCGGCGGGGATTTTTATAGGGCTCGGAAAGAGTGCCGAAACGGTCTTTGTCAATAATGGAAACGATATAGAATTTTCCGCCGTCTGCCTTGCCCTTATTGATGACTTTCCCCAGATCTTTTTCGGTGAAACCGTGATCTTTGAGGATGACGGTATCTGCATCGGAACAGCCGTGATTGGCTCCGATATAGGTACTGTTCAGATTGAGGGGAGTGGCATCGTCCGGACAGGAGTGGACGATGATCTCTTTTCCCGTCTTCTTATCCTGAAGAGAAGTGGAAACAAAATTGATCTGGTAGTTGCGTGTACCGAGAGAGATCTTCTGAAGAAGAAAATATTCCGGAGAATATTCACTTTTAATGAGAATATCATTTCCTTTTCTGCTGACCTGCAGGGTGTCTGCGGTAAGTTTTTCAGCGGCAACTGCTCCAAAAACGCAGAATACTGCGGCAAGGATCCATAATTTTTTCATTTTTTTCCTTTTTATTTTCAGATTTTCTTATACTTTTCCAAGAAGTTTCAGGAATTTCGGGATGGCACTTTCAAAATCCACACCATACCAGTTATACTCTTTCTGTGCCAGAGTACACCGCATGGATTCCACTGTATATTCCACAGCCGTTCCCAGAGCCTGTTCCAAATTCTGTCCATTGATGAGGGCGGCAAAGCAGGCACTTGCCCATATATCGCCTGTACCGTGGAAAGAATGGGGCAGATATTCGCTGAAATAACTTACGAACTCATTTTTTCTGCTGTCAAATGCCGCAACCCCGTATCTGCCCTTTTCAAAGGAGACCCCTGTAAGGACGGAAACAGGACAACCCAGATCACAGAGGCGTTTGAGAAGATCCTTCACTTCCTGTTGGGAAAGTTCTTCCTTATACTCTTCACCAAGCATGAAGGCGGCTTCGGTAAGATTGGGAACGATGATATCCGCTTTTCCGCAAAGTCCACCCATGCGTTTGGCAAATTCAGGGGTGAATCCGGGATAGAGTTTTCCTTTATCCCCCATGGCGGGATCAACAAATTTCAGCATTTTTTCATGGTTGAACATACTGAAGATCCTTTCGACCTGTTCGATCTGCCGGAAAGAACCCAGATATCCTGTTGCGATACCGTCAAACACGATTTTTTCCTCTTTCCAGTGATCGGAAATTTTATCAAGATCCTCTGTCAGATCCCGGAAAGTAAAATTTTTGAATGCAGTATGTGTGGAAAGAACTGCGGTAGGAAGAATGGCACATTCGATCCCGGCAGCAGAGATAATGGGAAGTGCCACTGTCAGAGAACATTTGCCTACACAGGAGATATCCTGAATGGAAAGTACCCGTTTCATAAAACATCCTTTCTTGTTGAAATTTAATATTTTTTCCCGATTTTGTTTTATAATATACACCAACAGCAACGGTATTTCAACGGGAATTATAAACTTATCTGTTTTGAATGACTTTTGAAATTTTCCTGTATAGGGTGTTTTTTCCTGTATTTTTTCTTGAAAATATTCTTTCTGCGATATATATTATTCCCGAAAAAGACAAACGGCAACACAGCAAAGGGGGAGTCACTGTTCATGGACTATGATATGATCACACTTGTAAGCAAACTGCGCAATGTAAAAAGTATGGAAGAACTCGATGAGGTAAAGGAACTGGGAGAGTCTTTTATCCGTAAACAGAAAAACTATGCCATCCTAACCCTTATGGCTGTGGCAGAGGAACTGGGGGATGCTGAAATACTCAACAGCGTGGATAAACTGAAAATTTATCTGAACAGCATCCTGAAAAAAGAAGAAAATTGATCCCGGTTCCTTCTTATTTTGAGGATTTTTGAAATTACCTCATTTTTCCAGAAGTTTTTCCATTTCTTCAATGACCATGGAAGGTGTCACTCTGTAAAGACACTCTTTCGTACCCGCAGGACACACCCTTTTGAAGCAGGGGGAACAGGGCATTTTGTCATAAAGGATACGCCATTTGCGGGAAATGGGGGAAGTTGCCGCCGGATCGGTGGAACCGAAAACACAGATCCCGGAAGAACCGACAAGTGCGGATAAGTGCATACTGCCGCTGTCGTTTGCCAGACAGATCTCTGCATGACGCAATATATTCATGAGTTCGCCGAGTTTTGTTTTTCCGGCAAGATCGATAACCTTTTCCTGCGGCAGATTTTTGATTGCCTCCCTTGCAGATTCGATCTCATTTCCGGCAGAAAGAAGCACTACTTTCCCGCCGGTTTTTTCCAAATATGCCCGGCACACTTCCTCATAATATTCCGCCGGCCATTTTTTTGCACTTCCATACATGGCTCCCGGTGCAAGGGCAAGCAGATGTTCCGTATGCAAGGCTTCTATGATCTTATCCGGATAGATCTCCGGTTCTGCAAAGAGAGACAGTTCCGGGAGAGTCCCATCCCATTTTTCCGCCCCCAGCAATTCTGCCAGAGCCAGATATTTTGCCGCCTGATGGGGTTTATTGAGTACATAATCTCTCCGGGGCGGAAAGGAAACAGCCTTTTTCAAAAGGAAAGAACGGTATCTTGCCTTTGCCCCGTACAACCGGGGAATACCGGCAAATTTCATCCACAAAGCATCCCGGAAGGAGTTGTTGAAAAGGATCCCCGCTCCGGCATGGAAAGAACGGATATGGGTAAATTCCTGCATGGTGGGAAAGGCATGGGCATCGGAAAGGAGAAATTTTGTCTGCACAAGATTTCCCAGAGAATCAATGACCGGACCGAATGCTTTGGGAGCAATGACTGCAAGAGCGCAACTTTCCGGAAGGAGTTTGCGCAACTGCATGAGAGAGGGGACACACATGACAAAATCCCCCAGCCAGTTGGGAGTACGCACGATGAGACCATCCCGCCAATCTTTTTCAGAAAGGATCTCTTTTCCGGCAAAGGGTATTTCCCCCACTTCCGGGATCATAATTTCCAAACCCATTTTCTTTCCACACCTTTCCACGGATTTCAGATAAGTCCGACAGGGATCTTCACCACAACTTTTTTGATCTGCATGGAACCCTTTGTCCCTTCACGCTGACCGATATGGGCATCCTGGGGGAAAAAGAGTGCAAAATTTCCGGGAACAAGTTCCAGACGGGAAAGAGGTTTTCTTTCCGAGGGGTGAAGAAACGCATAATCTTCTTCCGCAATATACTCTGTATGAGTATCCAAATTGCTTTTTTCGCAGGCACAGAGTGCTTCACAGCCGTCAATGACCACTTGAAGATCCACATACTCTTTATGGATTTCCAGAAATTCCACAGGGCGTTCTTTTGTGGTGTATGTCATTACATTGGCATACATTTTCCCGCCCAGTTCGTGCCGTCCGTCCGCAGTATCAAGGGTAACGGAACGGACAAATTCCACAGCTTTGCGTACTGCTTCACTGTCTTTGTAAAAGGAAATATTTTCCAAAGAATCACAAATCATTTTTTTTCTCCGGGGAAGTTATTATTTTCCGCAGCATTTTTTATATTTTTTTCCGCTTCCGCAGGGGCAGGGATCATTTCTGCCGATTTTTTCTTCATCCCGTTTGTAGGGGATCTGGGCAGCCATTTTGCCGTCAAGGAACTTCCATTCGCCTTTTTCCCGGACAAATTCAGATACTTCATGGTGTTCCATTTCCACATCGTTATCGGTATAACGGGCAATGAATTCCACGATACCGGTTTCATCATCTTTGCCGCCTTTTTCCGTACGGAGGATCTCGATGCCTTTCCAGACGGATTTTTCTGCCCAGCGGCGGATCTCATCGCGGTCATTGCTTTCTTTCTGGCTGGAATGGGTGGAATCCATGATAAATTCCACTTCCGCTTTGGCGTATGCGCTGTATCTGGCACGCATCAGGGCCTCTGCGGTTTCAACTTTTTTTGTTCCTTTGATGATCCCTTCGCAGCAATCAGCATAATTTTTACCGGAAAGACAGGGGCATTTGTTTTCGTCCATGATTCACCTTTCTAACTTTTAAGATAATTTCACAAAAATAATCATATCATTTTTCCGGAAAGAGTTTCCGGGATAATAAAAATACCTTGTCAACGGGAATTTTTCAAATCATTTTTCACCTTTTCCTTTGCATTTCTGCAAATGTGGCATTATAATAACAGTACAGGAACTCTTTTTACAGCAAAAAATATAGGAGAAGGAAAAATGAAAGTACAGAAAAAAAATTATACTCTTATCGAGATCCTTGCTGTCATCGCCATAATTGCCGTTCTTGCCGGCCTTACCGTGGGGGTAAGTACACTGGTTATGCGTAAATCTGCCGATACAAAGACTGCCGCCGCCATCAAGTATGTGGAAATGGCTCTGGAAAAATTCAAAAACGAAAATGGGTATTACCCCACTTCCGCCAATGGCGGTGTGGATATTCTCAAATTTGAAAAAAATCCCAATAATACTGCGCCTGCTTTCCGTCTTTCCAGACTTTTTGATGAAAAATTCAGAAGTGCCAATACAAAAAGCATCACTGTTTCCGGTACGGAATACCTCTATATCGTGGATGGATACGGCAATCCCATGATCTACCGCAGTCCGGGATACTTCAACAAAGGCAAATATGATTTCGGTTCTGTTGGAAAAGATAAAAAAGTTGGTGATAATGCAAGCGGGGATGTTGTTCCTGAATCCCTCAATACAAACGGGCAGTTCAGTCACTCCAACTTGAACAGCCAGTTTCAGAGTGATTTCGGAAATGGCGATGATATCGTCAACTTTACAGTAAGCCAGCCGTAAAAATCATTTCTGCCGGACGATTCAGACTTGTCCGGCAGAAAAATCATTCTGTCAGCCTTTTTTTGCCATTTCCCGCAGTTCTTTGCGGATGATCTTGCCGCTTACGGTTTTCGGCAGTTCCGTCATAAATTCGATCATACGGGGATATTTGTAAGGGGCTGTCTGGCTCTTGACATACTCCTGGATCTCTTTTACAAGTTCGGGAGTGCCTTCTTTGCCTTTGGTCAGTACGATATAGGCCTTCACCGCCTGTCCCCGGATGGGATCGGGAGCGCCCACAACACCGCATTCCAGAATGTAGGGAAGTTCCATAAGAGTACTTTCGATCTCAAAAGGCCCGATCCTGTAACCGGAGGATTTGATCACATCATCCACTCTCCCCACATACCAGAAGTACCCTTCCCCGTCACACCATGCCGTATCGCCGGTATGATAATATCCATCATGCCATACCCGGAGTGTTTCTTCCTCATCCCCGTAATACCCTGTGAAAAGTCCGGGGATCTCTCCGGGCTGCGCCTTTATACAGATCTCTCCTGTTTCCCCCTGTGTAACCTCTTTTCCATCCCCGTCCAGCAGTACGATGGGGTACAGCGGATTGGGTTTGCCCATGGAACCGGCTTTCGGAGGAATATTGCGTCCGGCGGCAATAAGAACAGTGGATTCCGACTGCCCGAAGCCCTCATGGATCACCTGACCGGTAAGAAGCGCAAAACGGTTCATCACTTCCGGATTCAAAGCCTCCCCTGCCATCCCCACATGTTTCAGCGTGGAAAAATCATAATGGGAAAGATCTTCCCTTATGAAGAACCGGAACATGGTCGCCGGCGCACAGAAAGTAGTGATATTGTATTTTTTGAACATGGGCAGGATCCTGGAAGCATGGAAACGGTCAAAGTCATAAACAAAAATTGCTCCTTCACACAGCCATTGCCCGAAAAGTTTTCCCCACATGGCTTTTGCCCAGCCGGTATCGGAAATGGTAAAATGCACACCCTCCGGATCCACCTGCTGCCACCAGTGGGCAGTCATGGTATGGCCCAGAGGATAAGAATGAGTATGGATGATCCCTTTGGGGAAGCCGGTGGTTCCGGAACTGAAAAAGATGAGGAGAGGATCATTAACTTTCTGATCCTTTCTGCGGGGGAATTCTGCCGGGAACTTTGTAAATTCTTCATCAAAATCCAGCCAGGAATTTCTTGTTCCGCAGGTACTGATCTTTATTTGCAAACCGGGACACTTTTCTGCCGCAAGGGAGGCTTCTTCAATAGTCCTGTCCATTGCAGAACAGATCACAGCCTTTGCCCCGGTCTTTTCAAAACGGTACTGGAAATCATGCACTAAAAGCTGATTATTGAACATGACTGCCACTGCCCCGATACGGGCGCAAGCCATCATAATGATCCAGAACTGCCAGTTGCGGCGCAGGGCAAGGGCAACTCTGTCCCCTTTCCCGATCCCCTGTGCAGAAAGAAAATTGGCTGCCTGCATGGAAAGAAGAGAAATATCTTTGAAAGTAAAGACTTTTTCCGTAAGATCATCCCCGACCCAGATGAGAGCAGGTTTGTCCGGATCTTTTTCTGCGATACGGTCAAGGACATCGTAAGCAAAGTTGAAATTTTCCGGATAATGGAAACTGCCGCCGGTCACTGCTCCATTTTCATCCTTTTTCAACGTAAGAAATTCCTGATAGATACGGAAATTTTCTCCCTTTTCCTTTTCTTCTTTCCTGCACATCTTTTTTTTCCTTTTTATTTTGAGTTGTTCTGTTGATGATTTTATCAGAATCGCTCAATTTTCCATCGGAAATATACACAAAGGTCTGTCATTTCTGTTTTCAGAAATTGTGGGGTGCGGACCGCGTGTTTTTTATCCTGACGGAAAACATCGCGGTCCGTCAAACTCGACCCACAAGTACAAGAAGTACCACTGCTGCGGGTACGACAAGAGATACTGTAAGGCTGGAGGAAAGAAAACATACGGAGACAGAAAAAGACACGGCACAACCGGAAGAAGTGCCGGAGATCTTTCCGGAATTATTTTTTTCCAACAGTCTCATTTTCATTTCCTTAACCAGAATCAAGTTGAACGGATCATAAAATATACTTTCATTTATCCGCTGTTGCAAGTTTTTTTTGGAAAAAATTTTGCAGAAAGAATGTTTTTCTGCCGGAAAAACATATCTTTTACAGGAAAGATAAAGGAAAAAGATATTTTTTTCTTAAATAAAGGTTGTATTTTTTCTTTCCCGTATTATATTATTAAGAAACATAACAAGCAGAAAGAGTTCCATGAGCCGTATCAAAGTACAAAATTCACCTGCCATCCGCCGGATGCCCACTTATCTTCACAAACTTTTGAAGATGCGTCTGGAAGGCAAACTTCATGTTTCCTCCACAGAACTGGCGGAATATATGAATATTGAACCTATCGTGGTACGCAAAGATATTGCTCTTACAGGGATCTCCGGTCAGCGGAGAGTGGGGTATGATGTAAATGAACTCATCCGCTATATCAAAAATTACCTTTCCTGGCAGAAAAATATTACCGCAACCCTCATCGGGGCAGGCTCACTGGGTACAGCTCTTCTGGGATATGATGATTTCAGCCACTACGGATTGAATATCGAATCTGTCTTTGACAGCGACGAAAATAAAATCGGCAGAGAGATCCGCGGCAGAGAGGTATATGATATCACCACACTGGAAAACCGTTTGAAAACCGCTCCTCCGGATATAGCTATCGTATGCGTTTCCAATGGAGCTGCCCAGAGCGTGGTGAACCGTCTGGTCTCTGTGGGGATCAGATACATCTGGAACTTTGCCAATGTGTCATTGCGTGTGCCCAAAGGAGTGATCGTACAGAGAGAGGTGATCGCAGGGGGATTGGCAATGCTGACAGTAAAGATGAAATTAAGTTCCATGAAACCCGGGGATACGGTGGAAGTGGAAGAGTAAAAGAAAAGAGTATATCCGTCTGCAAGGACGGAATAAGTTTTATAACAATAAATTAACCACTAACCATTAACAAAACAAGGTAAAAAAATGTGCTGTAACAAAATGTCGGAAGGTGCGGCTGCCAAATTCGCCGAGCTGGATGCTTTTATCGACGGTCTCAACATCAACCGCGATGACATCCGCCGCCGTGGCCGCTTGATTCAGGTCCTCCACAAAGCGCAGAGTATCTTCGGATACCTCCCCCGCGAAGTGCAGTGCCATGTGGCAAAGAAACTTATCCTGCCGGAATCTGCTGTTTCCGGAGTGGTGAGCTTCTACAACTATTTCACCACTATTCCCAAAGGAAAGTACAATGTTGACGTATGCATGGGTACTGCCTGCTATGTGAAAGGTTCTGAAAGAGTCCTTTCCGAGCTGGAACGCGTTCTGGGTATCAAAGCGGATACCACTCCCACAGCGGATGGTCTTTTCTCCATTTCCGCACTGCGTTGCGTCGGTGCCTGCGGTCTTGCTCCTGTGATGATGGTCAACGGCAAGGTCTATGGTAAAGTCACCCCCGCCAAAGCGGTGGAAATCGTAAACGAATACAAGAAACAGGGCTGATCTATGAATATGATTTCTTCCAAAGAAGCAATGCTGAAAGCCTATGATGCATGCAAAGGCCTCCTCGGTCTCCGCAGCGTTGCCCCTCACGATCTCAACTCCACCAAAAAAGAACTGCTCTGCTGCGGCGGTACAGGCTGTCACGCTTCCAATTCCCCCCTTCTCATGGAAAATCTGCGTGCCGCCATCAAAGAACACGGTCTGGAAAATGATGTAAAAGTCGTGCAGACCGGTTGCTTCGGTTTCTGCGCCCAGGGCCCCATTGTAAAGGTCATGCCTGACAATGTGTTCTACGTGCAGGTCACTCCCGAAGATGCCAAAGAGATCGTGGAAACACATGTTGTGAACCACAAGATCGTTGACAGACTTCTCTTTGTGGAACCCATCCTGAAAAACCGTGTTCAGGATTATGCCAAGATGAGCTTCTACGCCAAACAGATGCGTATTGCTCTGCGTAACTGCGGTCTCATCGATCCTGAAGTGATTGAAGAATACATCGCCAACGAAGGTTATCTTGCTCTTGCAAAATGTCTTTTCGACATGACCCCCGATCAGGTCGTGCAGGAAGTCCTCAACTCCGGTCTCTGCGGACGCGGCGGTGCAGGATTCCCCACAGGTCTCAAATGGAAGATCGCCGCCGGCGTGAAAGCAGATGAAAAATACATCGTCTGCAACGCTGACGAAGGTGACCCCGGTGCCTTTATGGACCGCTCCATCATGGAAGGTGACCCCAACGGTATCATCGAAGCCATGGCTATCGGTGCTTATGCCATCGGAGCACAGCAGGGTCTGGTCTACATCCGTGCAGAATATCCCCTCGCCGTTTCCCGTCTGGAAATCGCCATCAAACAGGCAAGAGAATGCGGACTTCTCGGTAAAAACATCATGGGTACCGACTTCTGCTTCGACATTGAAATCAAACTGGGTGCCGGTGCATTCGTCTGCGGTGAAGAAACTGCTCTTATCCACTCCATGGAAGGTTCCCGCGGCGAACCCACCACCAAGCCTCCTTTCCCTGCCAACATCGGCGGCGGTTACTGGGGATGCTCCACCAACGTGAACAATGTGGAAACTTATGCCTGTATTCCTGAAATCATCCGCAAAGGTGCTTCCTGGTATGCCAAGATCGGTAACTGGAAACCTGAACTGGATGCCAATGGAAACTTTGTAAAGACCATCAGCGGAAATGCCGGTACAAAAGTATTTGCTCTTGCCGGTCAGATCAACAACGTGGGGCTCGTTGAAGTTCCCATGGGTACAACCCTCAGAGAAATCATCTACGATATCGGCGGCGGAATTTCCGGCGGCCGTGAATTCAAAGCTGTGCAGACCGGCGGACCCTCCGGCGGATGTATCACCAAAGAAAACCTGGATACCCCCATCGACTACGGAAACCTGGGTAAGATCGGCTCCATGATGGGTTCCGGCGGTATGATCGTTCTTTCCGATAAAGACTGCATGCCCGCAATGGCAAAATTCTATCTGGACTTCACCAAAGATGAGTCCTGCGGAAAATGTACTCCCTGCCGTATCGGTACACGCCGTATGCTGGAAATGCTGGAAAAGATCTGCGACGGTAACGGAACAGAGGAAATGCTTACGGAACTTGAAGATCTTGCCAACACCATCCGTGATACTGCGCTCTGCGGTCTGGGACAGACAGCTCCCAACCCCATCCTCAGTACTCTGCGTTACTTCAAAGATGAATATCTTGCCCATGTCCGCGACAAAAAATGTCCTGCCGGCACCTGCCAGAAACTCTTCAAACTGAACATCACCGATGACTGTATCGGCTGCACCAAGTGCAAACGCAACTGCCCCGTTGATGCCATTGAAGGAGCAATCAAGCAGAAACATATTATCAATCAGAGCAAGTGCATCAAGTGCGGTGCCTGTATTGACGGCTGTCCCAAGAAAGCCATTGTCAAGGAATAAGGAGAAAAACCATGGATCAAGTAACTGTTACTATCAACGGCATTCAGGTTTCCGTCCCCAGAGGGGCTACCATCCTTGAAGCCGCTAAAAAAATCGGGATCAATATCCCCACACTGTGCTACTGCCCCGATGTGGGATGCGGTGTGGCAAACAAACCTGCCTCCTGCCGTATCTGCGTAGTAGAGGCAACCGGCATCCGTCCCCGTCCTATTCTGGCACCTGCCTGTGCCACCCCCATTGAACGCGACGGCATTGTAGTATCCACCAACTCCACAAGAGCTCTCAAAGCACGCCGTACCGTGCTGGAACTTTTGTTGAGCGATCACCCCAAAAACTGCCTTACCTGCGCTAAAAACCAGGATTGCGAACTGCGGAAACTTGCTGCTGACTTCCAGATCAGTGAAATTCCGTTCCAGGGTGAATCCAACCGTTTCCCTGTGGATAACTCCAGCGAAGCCATCATGCGGGATCTTTCCAAATGTATCATGTGCCGCCGTTGTGAAACCGTTTGCAGCAGCGTGCAGACTGTGGGTGCTCTTACTGCCTACGGCCGCGGTTTCTCCGCCAAAGTCGGTACCGCAAGCATGGTTCCCCTGGCAGATACCTCCTGTACCTTCTGCGGTCAGTGCGTCAATGCCTGCCCCGTCGGTGCCATCACCGGTATCTCCTATGTGAAAAAAGTCTGGAACGCCATCAACAATCCTGCCAAAACCGTCATCGTGCAGACTGCTCCGGCAGTGCGTGTCGCCGTCGGTCAGGAATTCGGTTTTGATGCCGGCACTCCGATCACCGGCAAACTGGTTGCCGGTCTGCG
>JAGBXB010000145.1 GCA_017629515.1 Lentisphaeria bacterium
GGCAAATTCATCCATGTTGGCTCTTCCCATAAGCACCATACCGGCATTTCTCAATTTGGTGATGACTGTGGCATCATAAGGGGAAACAAAGTTTTCCAGGATCTTTGAAGCACATGTGCAGGGCTGATCCTTTACGGAAATCTTGTCTTTAATGGTCACAGGCACACCGTCAAAAGGACTCAAAATTTTCCCGGCAGCTCTTCTTTCATCAGAAGCCTTTGCCTGGGCAAGCACATCTTCTTTATCCAGACTGAGAAGTGCCTTCACACTTTCTTCCACGCAGGCAATACGGTCAAGGTATGCCTGGCAGAGTTCAAGAGAAGTGGTTTTTCCTTCGGCAAGAAGTTTGGAAGATTCCACCATTGTAAGTCTTTTAAGATCCATCATGCCATCCCCTCTTCCGCAAGCACCTGGGGTACTCTGATCAATTCCTGATCCACAGTTGCAGGTGCATTTTTCAGCATTGCTTCCCGCGGGAAAGATTCTTTTCTCACATCTTCCCGCAGGACATTGGTACGGGGAACTGCATGGGCAGTAGGTTCGATCCCGCTTATATCAAGTTCGGAAAGCATTTCCACATACCCTACAATGGAACGCATTTCCGTTTCCAGTTTGAGTATGGCATCTTCTTTGATGTTCAACCTTGCCAGTTCTGCAATGTGTGCAACATCTATTTTACTTGTTTCTGCCATTTTGCAGCTCCCCGGAATATCAGTTCTTTTCCAGCTGAAGTGTGACGGTGGTGATGTCTGCTACTTCGGCAGGTCCATAGTACTGGATGGGGCCGGGATAGGTGAAGGAGGTCACAACAGCCCATTCTTCACGCTGTGCGGCAAAGGCTTTGAAAGGAGCACTTTCCAGTTCCACAAGGGCTTTCTTGATCACGGGCTTATCTTCGCCGTGACGGTGTTCGATGTTCATCATGGCAGTAAGGGGAATGGCACCTGCGATCCATTCGGAGGCAGGAGCAGTCAGATTACGCACAGAGGACATATAACCGGTTTTGCCGGTACCGATGATGGCGGCGGCATTGTAACCGAGAGAGTAGCAGTAGTCTGCATCAAAGTTGGAGGGAGCAGAGCAGCGGCCTTCATAACCGAAGAAGTGGGTCTGGGCGGAGAATTTACCGGCATATTTGCCTTCTTTCTTCCAGGCGGCAAGTTTGTTTTTCACAAGTTCCACAAGCAGTTTTTCGGTTTCGATACGGGAGACCTGAACGTTTCCGTGGGGGTCACGATCCATGGTAAGCTGCATCTTGATATCCATGGGAAGAGCGGCAAAGACCTTGTTGGATTCAGCGGAAAGTTTGGCACTGATGAAAGCGGCTTTCTCGTTGTTGTCCGCAAGAGCATTGTAAGCATCTGCATTGGCTGCAAGAAGGTCGTTCAATTCAGCAATAAGGACTTTGAAGTCGGGAATGAACTCGATCAGACCTTCGGGAATGAGGGCAACACCAAAGTTTTCGCCGTTGGCAGCACGTTTGGCAACAGAGTCGGCAACGATGGAGACAACTTCGTCAAGATTCTGTTTCTTTTCAGCAACTTCTTCAGAAATGAGAGCCACATTGGGCTGGGTTTTGAGAGCACATTCCAGAGCGATATGGGAAGCGGAACGGCCCATAAGTTTGATGAAGTGCCAGTATTTCTTGGCGGAGTTGGCATCACGCTCAATGTTACCGATAAGTTCGCTATACACTTTGGAAGCTGTATCGAAACCGAAAGAGGTTTCAATATAAGCATTTTTCAAGTCACCGTCGATGGTCTTGGGGCAGCCCACAACCATGATGGGAGAACCTTTCGCCTTGTAATATTCAGCAAGCAGACAGGCGTTGGTATTGGAGTCGTCACCGCCGATGATGACGATAGCATTGATACCCAGAGCCAGACAGTTCTTTTCCGTTTTGTCGAACTGTTCAATGGTTTCAAGTTTGGTACGGCCGGAACCGATCATATCGAATCCGCCTGTATTGCGGTAAGCAGCAAGGAAATCAGAAGTGATTTCGATATATTTATTGTCGGTAAGTCCGCTGGGACCACCCTGGAAACCATAGAGTTTGGAATCAGCATTGATGGATTTGATCCCGTCAAAGAGACCGGCAATCACGTTATGACCGCCGGGAGCCTGTCCGCCGGAAAGGATCACGGCAACATTCACGGCTTTCCCTTTTTCGCCTTTACCTTCGGAGAAGGTGAGAACAGGCAGATTGGAGGTGGTTTTGAAGGTAGCGGCGATCTTATCGCTGTCAGCAAAAGCACCCATTTTTTCGCCTTCTGTGCAAATTGCAGTTGCACCGTTTTTGTAGGCGGCGGGGAGTTTGGGGGAGTAGGCAAGTCTTGCCTTCTGAAGGGGAGAAACTGTCATAGCCATTTTCTTTTTTTCCTTATATAAATTATAATGTGTTATGGTTTATTTTTTATCCCGCAAAAAATTGCGGGATATTATAAAAAAGGTTGATCAGAGATTTTCCAATGCAGCCTTTTTGCCTTCTTCGTATGCGGCGATATTGGCATCAATGACCTGGGGTTTCTTGCTGAAACATTCCCGGATGGCTTCTTCAAAAACCTTGTCATAATCTGCCACATCCTTGCCCACAAGATACCCTTTCTTTTCAAGGATCACGGCAAGCGCACCAAGCAGCACACTGTTGGCAACTTTATTATTGCCGACTTTCTTGTCAGCAATCTGCAAAGCGTCGATCCCGAAAATCACTCCGGCTTCGATGTCAGGCTTTTTCATTGTGGAACTGTCATAAATGAGAATACCATCCTTTTTGAGTTCATGCCCGAACTTGTCAAATGCCGTCTGGGTCATGCTGATCATAAGGTCGCAATCTCTGCTGATCATGGGAGAAGGAATACGGTTACGGCTCAAAATCACAGAGCAGTTGGCAGATCCGCCGCGCTGTTCAGGGCCGTAGGAGGGCATCCAGGTAACATTGAAGTTACGCAGTCTTGCCATATCCGCAAACATTTTTCCCAGACTCAAAATCCCCTGACCGCCGAATCCGCCAAGTTTCACCCGCAATTCCTGATCGAAAATGGGAGATTCATTGCGGAAATCAGCAGCAACCCCTTCGCTCAAACGGCGGGGGAAGAGTGTTTCCCGTACCTTTTCCGCATCCCGGATCACCGGAGGAGCGATATAGGGAACAGCCGTTTCAGAGTTGTCACGGATGCAGCCCAGCGGGAACTGTTTCATCATTTTTTCTTCAATAAACTTATTGATCTCTTCCGCATTCATTTTCAGGTTGATGGGACAGGGGGAGAGTACTTCAATAAGGGAGAAGCCTTTGCGTTCTTTCAGGTTTTTGATCCCTTTGAACACAGCCTTTTTCGCTTTCTGGATATTGGCAGTTGTGGTAAGAGCCACACGTTCAATATATACAGGAGCTTCCAGAGCATTGACGATCTCGGATATCTTCATGGGGAATCCGTCTGTTTCCACTTTTCTTCCATAGGGACTTGTGGTTGTCACCTGTCCGGGAAGTGTGGTGGGAGCCATCTGACCGCCGGTCATTCCGTAGTTGGAGTTGTTTACAAAAAATACGGTGATCTTTTCGCCGCGGTTGGCAGCCTGGATGAATTCATTGAATCCGATAGCCCCCAGGTCACCATCGCCCTGATAGGAGATCACATAGGAATCCGGCTGGGAACGGGCGATCCCGGTACCGACGGCAGGAGCACGTCCGTGGGGAACGGAGATACTTCCGCAGTTGAAATAGTAATAGGAGAACACTGCACAGCCTACGGGAGCAATGAACATGGTATCTTTCTGGATACCGTGGAAATCAATGGCTTCCGCAATCAGTTTATGCAATATTCCATGACCGCAGCCGGGGCAATAGTGCATATTTTTCTTTGCCACACCGGGTTTACGGTTGAAGGTCTCAAAAAAGACAGGACTTCTGCCGAATTTTACTTTTTCACTCATTTTGCCACCTCATTATAGATTTTACGGACAGCATCGCACACTTCATCACAGTTGGGGATATGTCCGCCCATTCTGTTGCAGAGATGCACAGGTTTTTTACATTCAATGGCAAGGCGGATATCTTCGATCATCTGACCGGCAGACATTTCCAGACTTACAAAGGTCTTTACATTGCATTTATTTACGATCTTCTGCAAGGCATTTGTGGGGAACGGGAACACCATCTGGGGACGTACCATACCCACTTTCAGTCCTTCTTTCCGCAGGATGGAGACCACTCCGGAAGCCACACGGGAACAGATACCGTAAGCAACGATCACAAGTTCCGCATCTTCGGTTTCCAGTTCTTCACATCTCTGTTCCGTTTCCTGGAGGAGTTTGTATTTGGCTTGAAGTTTATGGTTCAATGCTTCAAGATCGTCATATTCCATATAGATAGAAGTATGGATATTGGCTTCACCATTGACCACACGCCCCATCTTCCATTCAGGATCATAATCATATTTCACCGGTTCAGGCAGTGTAAGGGATTCCATCATCTGACCGATAACACCATCTGCCATCACATAAGCAGGCATACGGTATTTTTCTGCCATACGGAAGGCTTCCATGGTCATATCACACATTTCCTGGGCACAGTTGGGGGTGAACACAAGGCATTTGTAGGAACCGTGTCCGCCGCCTTTGACCAGCTGGAAGTAGTCGGACTGTTCAGGGCCGATATTTCCCAGACCGGGACCGCCGCGGGTAACGTCAACGATAACGGCAGGAAGTTCATAAGCAGCAAGGTAACTCATACCTTCCTGTTTGAGACTGATCCCCAGTCCGGAACTTGCAGTCATCACCCGGCGTCCGGATGCAGAACCGCCGATGACCATATTGATAGCCCCGATCTCGGATTCCGCCTGAATGAACACGCGGTTGAGTTTGGGGAAAAGAAGTGCCGCTGTCTGGGCAACTTCACTTGCGGGGGTGATGGGATATCCGAAATAACTGTCGCAACCGGCAAGCAATGCTCCGTAAACAGCCGCTTCGTTCCCTTTCAGAAGAAGTCTGTTGTTCAATTCCATCGTCATACCTCAATCTTCCGTGATCTCAACGATCGTGATGGCTCCGGGTTCAGGGCACTGATAGAAGCAGGACCCGCAGCCGATACAGTTTCCGGGTTCTTCCGCTGTAACAGCAAAATACCCCTGTTTGTTAATTACCTTACCCACCGAAATGAGTTTCTTCGGGCAAGCACTCACGCACCTTTTGCAGCCTTTGCACTCTTCGCTGCTGATACGGATCTCAAATTTTTTTGCACTCATTTTCTTTACTCCGGTTATTGATAGATTCTATAATATACACTAATAAGGAATTTTTTCCAGTATTTTTTGATTTTTTGTAGTTTTTATTCAAATAATTTCATTCTGAAGAGTGAAAATTCCTCTTTATTTCCCTCTTCAATTGTAAAAAATATAAAAAAATGAAAAAGTCCATTTGTAATCTTTTCTCTTTTATGTTATATTCATTTACAGGATTTCAAAAGGAGATGTTTTTCTTTTCATTCACAGACATCTGCCGGCAGAAATAAAAAACGATAAACCAAAAAAGGAGAAAACGATGGAATTCAAAGACAGTAAAACAGCTGCAAATCTCGCTTATGCTTTCGCCGGGGAATCCCAGGCCCGCAACAAATACACCTATTTTGCCAGCGTAGCCCGCAAAGAAGGTTATGAACAGATCGCCGCTATTTTTGAACAGACCGCCAACAACGAAAAAGAACACGCAAAACTCTGGTTCAAAGCTCTGGGCGGGATCGGGGACACCAAAGCAAATCTTCTTGCCGCCGCTGCCGGTGAACATGAAGAATGGACCGAAATGTATAAAAACTTCTCCGAAGAAGCTGCAAAAGAAGGTTTCACCGAACTTTCCATCCAGCTTGCAAAAGTAGCTGAAATCGAAAAACGCCATGAAGAACGCTACCGCAAACTTCTTGCCAATCTGGAATCCGGTGAAGTCTGGGTTCGCATCGGCGAAAACCGTTGGGAATGCCGCAATTGCGGTCACATCCATGTAGGCCCCAAAGCCCCTGAAATGTGCCCCGTCTGCAAACATCCCAAAGCCTATTTTGAGCTGGAAGCAAAAAACTATTGATTTAAATAGGTTCTTTCAAAAATAAAAAGATACTGTGAGAGTTTTCTCATCTCTTACAGTATCTTTTTTTGTGCAGATAAAAGTATTTCTTCAATATTCCCGTTTTTTATACTCTTCCGCCCTCCGGATCTCTTCTACAAAGCCATCCGGGGCAATGGTAAAAGCATCAAATTCTTTCTGATAACGGTCAAAACTTTTCACAATAAGTTTTTCTTTTGTCACCTTCACCTCTATTGCAGTAAACTGCATATTCTCCGGAAACAGGGAATTTGGTCCGCCTGTTACAACAACAGGAAAATGATATCTTTCCCCTACAGAAAGCAGAGTTTTTTCCCGTACAAAATCTTCTGTGGGAAGCCCATCCGGATGGATATAGTGCGGAAGTTTTTTGCGCAAAGATATATCTTTCACAAATTTTTCAATGGCAACAGAGCAATAGAAGGCATTTTTTCCGGGAATACTCCGCATGGGGCGGTGAGTATGACCGCCAAGCCAGAGATGGATCTTTACTGCCGGATCTTTTCCGGCAAAAACCGGATCAATGACCTTACGGATATTTTCCGGCATATAAACTGTATCATCTCCAACAGGAACACCATGAGCCAATACTATACGGTACTTTGCCTCCTGACATACAGAGAGTTTTACTGCTTTTTCCAGCCAGAGTTTCTCTTCTTCCAGATAGGGAGCAAAATCATGATACTGCCTTGTGGAAGGAGCCGGAACACGGGGGGCATCATCACAGAAATCCAGTACGATAAAGCATACTTCCCCCCAACGGAACATATAACACCCCTCCCTGCCGGGATAAGGCGGAGAAAAGTATTCAAAATATCTATTGGAATCTTTTCCATATATTTCATGGTTTCCCCGTACCATGACCAGTGGAAGCTGATTTTTTGTTATTTCTCTGTAAGGAACGATGAATTCATCCATAACGGAAAGATCAAAATTGCTTGTCCAGTAAAGATCTCCGCAGAAAGCAAAAAAGTCCGGTTTGAGGGAAGAATTTTCCCCCAGAAGATCTTCCAGAAATTTTCTTCTTTCCCCCGGCCGTTGTAAATCGGCTGTAACAAGAAAAGAAAATTCCTCTTTTTTTACAGGTGTACGGAAAGTTTCCACAGGAGAAACGATTTCCTCCCAGTTTCTTTTATCATCGGCAAGAACCCCTCTGTACTCATAAAGAGTTCCGGGGCACAAATTCTGCAACCGGACAGAGTGTACTTTTCTGTCATGTCTGATCTGTCCGCCCAGATTGTCATACTTTCTTTTCCACTCTTTCTCCCCGGCAATACGGCAATCCACAGCAGCGGGACTTACGGCATTACCTGAAAATGTGATCGTTACCGCATTTTCTTCCGCATCAGGGAAAGTGACAAAGGGCATATACTGAAAATCCAGAGCCTCCCGCTCCCCGTAAACAAAGAAAGAATAAAAAAGATTCTGCGGATTCAGGGAGAGGAATACCAACTCGTTATACCCTTTTTTCACATCCAGTACCTGTGTATGATTCGTCACATCCACCGGCATTTCACTGTTTCCGCTTTCTCTTGCATCCAGAAGCATTTTTCCATTGAAAAAAAGTACCCACCGCCCGTTCATACCAAAACCGGCAAGAATCTTTTTTTCCTCCTGTGCAATAAAAGACGCCGTAAGAACGATCCGTTTACCGGATATGACACCATCCGGAAAGAGAGTATTCAAAAAAGTCGGCATTTGCTGCGGAAGGGCAAACTCTTTTCCATGGACAGATCTGCCATCAGGCAGAAGAAGCTCTTCATCAATTTTCTTTGTATAAAACGCCGTTTCTTCCGGCAAATTTTCATCTGTAAAAGCCTGCCATTTCCAGCAAGTCCCGTCATTGTATAAACGCATATATTCTCCTCGATTCCGTATATATTCCACAAATTACAATAGCACTTTTTTTCATCAAGTCAATACATCAAAAAAAGAATTTTCTCTTCTGCTTGTAAAAAAGCCTCCATTGTGCTATATTAATAAACATAAATATTAAATGGCAATCTTCCCCGGCAGGATAAAAATGGCAAAATCAGAAAAAAATACAGTTAAAAAAGAAAATGTTTCCGTTGCAGCACTCACCAGTCTGGGATGTGCGAAAAATTTTGTGGAAACGGAAATCGCTGCCGCATCCTTCTTACAGGAAGGGATCGGACTTGCAGCAGAGGGGGAAGAAAATATTCGCTATATCAATACCTGCGCATTTCTCAAATCTGCAAGACAGGAAGCTGCGCAGCATATCCGGGAAGCGGGAGAATGGAAGAAACAGAAAAAAGGCAGACTCATCTGTGTTGGCGGCTGTCTTGTGGCACATACCCCCATTGAAGAATTGAAAAAAGAATTTCCCTTTGTGGATCTTTTTATCGGTATAGATGATACTTCCTCCTCCGGAAAATTGCTGAAAGAATTGTTGAAAAAGGGCGGAACAGGGAAAGAACCTTCCACAACAAAAGAATTCATCTATGAATGTAATACCCCCCGGTTGCAGTTGACAGCACCCCATTACGCCTATCTGAAAATTTCCGACGGTTGTGACAACTGCTGTACCTATTGCCTTATTCCCTCCATCCGGGGAAAATTACGCAGCAGAAAACCGGAATCCATTATACAGGAAGCAAAAAATCTGATTGATTCCGGAGTGAAAGAACTCATCATCATCGCCCAGGATACCAGTGCTTACGGCAAAGACCTTGCCGGAAAAAGCCTCCTGCCGGAACTGTTGCTTGAATTGGATAAAATCGGGGGAGATCATCTTCTGCGCCTCATGTATCTGCATCCCGCAGGTGTCACAGATGAACTGATCCATGTACTCAAAAATATGAAACATCTTGTAAAATGCCTGGAAATGCCCATTCAGCATATCGACGGGGATGTTTTGAAAAACATGAACCGGAAAATCTTTGAAAAAGAGACAGAAGAAGTTCTGAAAAAACTAAAAAAGGCATCCTTTGCTTTGCGTACTACCTTCATGACAGGCTTTCCCGGCGAAACAGAAGAAGCATTCGGAAAACTTCTTTCTCTTGTCAAAAAGTTCAAATTTCAGCGTCTGGGAGTATTTGCTTACTCTCCGGAAAAAGGAACGCCCGGAGCAAAAATGCCCGGCCGCCCCTCTGCAAAAACCGGTGAGGAAAGAAGAAAAATCATTCTTGAAGAGCAGGCAAAGATCTCTGAAAAGTACAATAAAGCATTGTTGGGAAAAATGGTGGAAGTGATCATCGACGCTCCGGAAGTGGAAAATGTCTGGGTGGGGCGTACAATCATTGATGCGCCGGACATCGATAATCTGGTTTATGTGGAAAGTTTTGATGCTGTTCTTACGCCGGGCATGAGAGTAAAATGTCTTGTAAAACAGGTTTCCATGTATGATATCCTTGCGGAATACACTCCTGCAAAAAAGAAAAAATAAATTATTTTTCAATATAACAATTTCATAAAAAGGTAAAAAAAATGAAGTGGATGAAAAATCTCCCCAATCAGCTTACCGTAAGCCGGATCATTCTGATCTTCGTCTTTCTGGCACTGGCAAACATTGATGCAAGAAGCGTCAAACCCAATCTTATCGACTTTTCGGCGGAAACAGCCCACCTGTGTCATGTTGTGGCATATATTCTTGCCATTATTGCAGGCGTGACCGATCTTTTTGACGGTTATCTTGCAAGAAAGTACCATTGTGAAAGTGACTTCGGCCGCCTTGCCGATCCCCTCGCCGACAAGATCTTCATTCTTGCCACCTATATAATGATGGCAGATTACCAGATCATCCCAAGCTGGATGGTCGTGGTGATGATTTCCAGAGAGTTTCTTGTTACCGGACTTCGTATGATCGCTTTGAAAGAAGGCAAAGTCATTTCCGCAGATATGACAGGAAAACTGAAAACCTGTTTGCAGATGGGCGCACTTCTTGTAGGAGGAGCAGGCTGGATCAAACTTTTCGGTTTTGATATTTTCTACAAACCCGTCTGGATCGTCTGGTACAGCATCATGCTCATCACCACGCTTTTCACCATCTATTCCGGGATCAATTATTTCATCAAAAACTATAAGATCCTGAAAAACAATCTCTGAAAATCACGGGAATATTTTTATGATCCGCGGAGAGATCCGGAAAAATAAAGATGAAAAAGAACTTCCTTCATCTTTCCCTGAAACCGGGAAGGAAGAAGGTTTTTCCTGCGATATTTCTTCCGGAAGTACTTCTGACGGGAACAATGAGAAAAAAGATGAGTTCTCTGGAGCATTCCTTGTAGGGATACAGGATCACGATACGCCGGAAAGTGCCGTTAAAGAATATGTGGAGGAACTTTCAGAACTTGTAAAAACCCTCGGCGTGGAAGTAAAAGGTTCTCTTGTTGCGCCTTTACATGCCATCAATCCCAAATTTTATATCGGCTCGGGCAAACTCGAAGAAATCAAAAGTCAGGCAAAAAATCTCAAATGCGACATGCTGGTTTTTGATTGTCCTCTGGGGCCTTCCCAGCAGAGGAATATTGAAAAATTCTGTAAAATGCAGGTTTATGACCGTCAGGAGGTCATTCTGGATATTTTTGCATCCAGAGCCGCCACAAGAGAAGCTGTGATCCAGGTGGAACTTGCCAGAAACCGTTACTATCTGCCCCGGCTTGCAGGAGCATGGAGTCATCTTTCCCGTCAGCAGGGGGGTGCCATAGGTTCCCGCGGCGCCGGGGAAAAACAGATCGAATATGACCGCCGTATGGTCAAACGCAAGATTGCCTCTCTGGAAGAGGAACTTGCCCTTGTCCGCAAACAGCGTACAACCCAGCGGAAAAGCCGTATGAGGGGCGATGTGGCAAATTGTGCCATTATCGGTTATACCAATGCGGGAAAATCCTCTCTTTTAAATGCTCTTACAGGTGCCGATGTCCTTGCGGAAAATAAATTATTTGCCACCCTTGATCCCACAACAAGAAGACTTGTCCTGCCGGATAAAACGGAAGTATTGCTTACCGATACGGTGGGATTTGTCAGGAAGCTGCCCCACAGTCTCGTGGAAGCATTCAAATCCACACTGGAAGAAGCTGTTATAGCGGACTTTCTGCTTCTGGTACTGGATGCGTCAAGTCCCCATGTGGAATCCCATTGGGAAACAACTCTTTCCGTGTTGGAAGAGTTGAAAGCAGCAGACAAAAAAATGCTGGTGGTATTCAATAAATGTGATTTGCAGCCGGATCGTGTTGTTATGACAAGGTTGCGTAATGTTGCACCGGAGGGGGTTTTTGTTTCCGCAAAAACCAGAGAGGGTTTCGATCTTTTACATACACGCCTTGCCTCCTGCTGCGGAACAGGCAGTCACCTTATGTCTCTGCGTCTGCCGCCGTCGGCGGGAGAATATATTTCCTTATTGTATTCCAAGTGCAATCTATTGTCCCAAGAGTATGATGAAGAGGGGTATTTTTGTGCGAAGGCATATATTCCCGCTTCATTGAAGGAAAAGTTTGAAAAATACGGAAAAAGCCCGAAGAAATAAAAAAACACCGGAAAATTGCTTGAAGATTTGCATTTTTGATAAAAAGAAGTAAAGTATATTGTTATTAATATTATAAAACATACACCGGAGGAGTTTTCATGAAATTTTTGAAGAATATAAAAAGCAGAAAAGCAGGCACACTTTTTATTATCATCCTGCTTCTTGCGGGGACATTTTCCACCATTACCGTATTGCAGGCACAAAGTTCAAGAGCGTCAGCCAGAAACAGTAAGATCTGGGCTTTGTGGAGAAAAGGTTTTGAAGATTTTGAAAATGCGGAATTGAAAATGATCTCCCGGAAATATCCGGAAGCCATCGCCCATTATACCGCTGCTCTGGAATCCTTCAAAGAGGTCAGAAAACTCAATCCGAAATGGAATAAAGATGTGATCGAATACAGGATCAACCGTGCGGAAAGAAGAATTGATGTGGCAAAGGATAATATCCGTAAGGCCCTGCCTTCCTCTGCAAGAACGGCAATCACATCCGGCAGTACCTCTTCCAGAGAAATAACCGCCGTCCGCCAGAAACTCAATGCGGAAAACGCCGCTTTGCGCAAACAGCTGGATGACGCAAAAAGATCCCTTACAGCGGCAAGAGTACAAGCCAGTTCCGGTGAAGCCGCCGCCCGTCAGGTGAAAGGCTTGCTTGCAGACAGGGAAAAACTGGAAAAGGAACTTGCTTTCCTGAAACTCAAATTCGATAATCAGGAAAAACTGCGTACCAGTACCACCAGGGAACATGATAAACTTTTATTGCAGGAAAAAGCCCGCAATGATTCTCTTGCAAAAGTCATTCAGGAACAGAACAGAAAAATGCTTTCTCTTCAACAGGAATTGAAAAACGTTTCTTTTGACAGAAACGCTCTTGATTCCCGTATCCGTGAGTTGCAGAAAGCCGCCGAAGAAGAGCGTTCCCTTGCCGCCATCCAGTTGAAACAGGAAAGAAACACTATGGCTTCTTTGCGGAAACAACTGGAAAAGAACGAAGAAAAAGTCCTTGTTACGGAAAAGGCTCTTATCCAATCCAAAACAGATAATGAAAAGTTGCAGGGGAAAATCAATGCTTTGCAGACTTCCGGCAATGCGTCCAGTCTCGCAGTAAAGCAGACCCAGACGGAAAATGCCGATCTGCGGAAAAAACTCGATGAGATCAATAACGAACTTATCACCTGCAAAACCGCAAGAAATGCCGATTCCGCAAGGATCGTTTCTCTGGAAAGAGAGATCCGGAAATTACAACAGGATCTTGCCGCCAATATCCGTCAGCGCAACGAATACGGCACAATGAACGATTCCTTCGTAAAAAGGATCGCTTCTCTTGAAAAAGAGATGGAAAACTTGAAAAAGGAAAATTCTCTTCTTGCCTCTGACAAAAGAAAACTTACTGCGGAAAGAGATACTTTCGCAGAAAGGATCAATAAAAGTTTGCCGGACAGCAAACTTCTTGCCCGGTTGCAGCAGGAAAACATCCGCCTTACCGCAGAAGAAAAACTTCTGAAAAACCGTATTGAAGCCTTGAAAGAAGATCAGGCAAAAACAAAAAAAGATGCAGATGCTTCTCTGGCAAAAATCATTGCTTTACAGGGAACCATCGCTACTCTGAATGCAGCAAAAGTTGCGGCAAACTCCCGGATCACTGTTCTGGAAGCACAAAAAAGTGCACTGGATAAAAGACTGGCTTTTCTCGCGGTTTCTTTGCAGGAAAAAGACAATTCCAAAAAAGAATCTGATGAGATCGTGACACGCATGAAAGGGGAAAAGGCTTCTCTGGAAAAGAAAATCGTCTCCCTTACTGCCGCATTACAGGAAAAGGATGCGGCAAAAAGTGCTTCCGAAACAAAAATCACTGTACTTGCAGCAGAAAAGGCTTCTCTGGAAAGAAGAATCGCTCTTCTGACAGAAACACGGCAGAAAAACGATGCGGCAAAAAGTGCTTCCGATGCAAAAATCACTGTCCTTACTGCGGAAAAGGATATTCTGGAAAAAAGACTTGCCGCACTTACTGCAACAGGAAAAGAAAATGACAGTATCAAAAAGGAAATGGAAAACAGGATCCGTTCCCTGGTTCAGGAAAAAGAGGAGTTGAATAAAAAACTTCTTACCTTGAATTCTCTGCAGAAAGATAAAGACGCTTCCGACAAAAAAGTGGCTGCCCTCATCCTTGTTTTACAACAGAAAGATAAGGAACTTGCCTCCGTCAATGCCGGACACAGGGAGGAACTGGAAAGAAGTACCGCCGCCTACAAAAAAGAACTTCAAAATGCTGTTGCCAAACAAATGCAGGCAGAAACTCTCCTTGCCGCCGCTTTGCAGGAAAAGAAAATCGCCGAAACGAAACTTTCCGCAGGCACAAAGGAAAATGCCGATCTTGTGAAGCAGAATACCGCTTTGACAAATGAAGTGAAAAATATGCCCGGACTTCATGCCCAGATCCGCAAACTTACCTTGGAAAGAGATATGGCGGAAAAAGCACTTGCCGTTCTGAAGGATCAGCAGAAAGAAACGAAAAACATTCAGGCTCAGGAACGGGCTCTGGAAAACGCACGGCTTTCCACAAAACTTGCACAGACAGAAAAAGACATGAAAGAACTGGAAGAAAAGGCCAAAAAACTTGCTGTCGCAGAAAAAGAATTGCTTGTTCTCAAAGGAAAATCTGCCGAACTGGATCATGTGCTGGTACAACTTTCCGCTTTGAAAGTGCAGGCGGAGAAACTGAAAAATACAGAAAAACAGCTTGCTGAACTGGAAAAACAGTTTTCCACTCTCAAAGAACGGGAAAAAGCCCTTATTGCCACACATGTAAAGAAAGAGGAACTCCTTAAAGCCCAAAGCGACCTGGCTTCACTCCGGGTAAAGGCTGAAAAGTTGACAGAAACGGAAAAGAAACTTGACGAAGCTGCCAAACGCCTTGCTTCCCTGGAAAAAGAGACACTTCTTTTGAAAGAGAATGAAAAGAAAAGTGCTTCTTCTCTGGTAAAGAAAGAGGAACTCCTTAAAGCGGAAGAACGCCTTGCATTACTGAAAAAAGAAGCGGAAAGACTGAAACTTGCCGCCAAGGATAAAGAAACACTTAAAGCAAAAACCTTGCAGCAGGAACAGGAGATCAGCCGTTTGAAAGGGGAGATCGCAAAACTGGAAGCGGATAAACTCCTTGCTCTGGGCAATGAAGCAAAGATCGCCTCTCTGGAAAAAAGCATCAAAACTCTTGCCGCGGAAAAAGACCGTTTGAACAGGGAAAATGCAAATCTTACCGAAATGAACAAACAACTTGTTTCTGCCCCTGCCGCGGCGGCCCTTACTCTTCAACTGGCGAAATCCGAAGAATTGCGCAAAACTCTGGAAACGGAAAAAACCAAACATCTTGCAAGATTGAAAAAGTATGAAGAAGATACGGTAAGAATGATGAAAGACATGCAGAAACTTGTCTATTTCAGAAATACCGCATTAACGGAACGCAATAAACTTGCCGCGGAACTGGAACAATTAAAGAGTTCTGCAAAAAATGCTGATGAAAAGATCATGGAAACAGAAAAGAAATTCCTTGCCATGCAGCAGCAGATGGATGAAAACGGGAAAAAACATGCCGAAGAAATGCAGAAGACTCTGACAAGTCAGAATGAAAGCATTGCGGCATTGAAGAAAGTCAATAATGAATATCTTGTTGCCATCGGAAAAGCCAATATTGCCAAAGAAATTGCGGAAAAAGAAAATATCCGCCTCAAAGCAGAACTGGAAAAAGCAACCAAACACGCTATTGAAGCGTTGAAATATCAGGAAGACAGCAAAAAACTTCTTACAGTGCAGGAAGAACTTTCTGCCAATAAGAAAGATAAGACTACTCTGCTTGCCCGGATGAAATTGTTGCAGGAAAATCTGGAAAAAATCGGGAAGGAAAATCTTACGCTGCAGAATCGCAGTGAAGAACTGGGGAAAGAATATATCCGTATCGCCGCAGAAAGAGATCAGTTGAAAAAGACGGAAAACGAATACAATGTTCTCAAAAATCTTTCCACCGCACAGAAAGATAAACTTGCCTCTTTGCAGAAAGAGTATGAACTTCTTTCCGCAAAACAGAGTTCACTGGAAGAAGAACACGCCAAAGCGAAAAAAGAACTTGCAAAATGGAAAACTTCTGACGATCCTCTTGTACTGCGGGTTCGTGAGATCATCAAAGCAAGCAAAGGAAATAATGTGGATCAGAATGTGATCGATGAACTTGTCCATCAGATCTCCACAGAAAGGAAGAAACAGGAAGAAGCCTTTGCTTCTTCTATTGTAGCACACAATGAAGCCGTACGGGAAAGGAACCGCGCGGAACTGGCCGATGCCGCAGCAAGAAAGGCGTTGCTGGATGCAGTAAGAGTACAGGCGGAAATGACCGTTCTGAAAAAAGACATTGAAGATGGCTACAAAAGGGAGCCCTCCCCCCGTGCGTATGCCGCCTCCCGTCATGCCGGTCAGCAGGCGGTCTCTCTTGCAGATAAAGCACTGGCAAAAACTCTTCTTCCTCTTTCTGCCTTGCGCATCCCTGTAAGACAGAGCGGAAAAAATACCCGTGTTTCTTTCAAATCTGCCGCTCTCCCGGATGATGTACGCACAAAAGCAAAAGAGGAAAAAGTTACGGAAAAGGTTGCCGTTAAAGAAGAAAAGGCAATAGCAGAAAAAGAAGAAAAGAGTGTCAAAAAACAGGAATCTGTAAAGAAAGAAAATAAACAGTACACAGAGGCAATGAAAAAAGGCGCACAAGCGGAAAAAGAAGGAGATTACTCCATGGCTCTGTGGCATTACTGGCAGGCAGCGGATGCCGGTGAAAAAGAGTTTGCTCCTTATATTGCTCTGGCAAAACTCAATATCAAACGCAATGAAAAAGATGCGGCGGAAAAGGCGTATCAGAAAGCCTTGCAGTTGGGGGCTCCCAGAGATGAGGCGTTGGAAAAAGCATTTCAGGAAACCGGGGATCTTCCCCTTGAATAATTCAAAAAAATCAGAACGAGGATAAAAAAAATGAGTATGTTCGGTAATCTCGGCGAAATGGCGGGAATCATGAAAAAATTTGGTGAGATCCAGAAAAATATGAAGCAGATGAAAGAAGAACTGCCCCGTATTGAAGTTCTGGGTGAGGACAGCAACAATCTGGTACAGGTGAAAGTTTCCGGGGATTTTTCCCTGCGTTCCCTGTATATAACTCCTGCCCTTGCCGCCTCCGGCAATACGGAAGCGTTGCAGAACGCCATTTTTGAAGCGGTCAATCAGGCTCTTGCCAAAGCAAAAATGGAAAGTGCCAGAAAACTTTCGGAAGCTACCGGCGGGATCCCCATTCCCGGTCTCACTGATTAACGGTATAATCCAACAATACAACAGGGTCTTTTTATGCAGGAAAAATATCCCGAAGCATTGGATGAACTTATGGAATTTCTGCGTCTTCTGCCCGGTATCGGCAGACGCAGTGCAGAAAGGATGGCTCTTGCTTTCTATTCCTGGGATGAAGAAAGACTTGCCGCACTGGGGCAAAACCTTGCGGAATTGAAAAAAAGGATCTGCAAATGTGCCATCTGCAACAATATGGCATCCGGGGATGATGGCAATACCCTTTGTTCCATTTGTGCTTCCCCAGTCCGGGATAAATCTGTATTGTGTGTTGTGGAGGATTCCCCCCAGATCCGAAGTATTGAAAACAGCGGCGTATTCCGCGGTGTCTATCATGTTCTCGGCGGCAGGATCGCTCCTCTGGAAGGCAAAGGCGTGGACAGTATTGATCTGCCCGGTCTGGAAAAGCGGCTGGACGGCGGGGAAATAAAAGAAGTGATCCTTGCATTGAGTCCGGATGTGGAAGGACAGGCTACTTCCATATATATAGCCAATATGCTTAAAGGCAGAAATATTGCGGTAAGTTCCCCGGCGAGGGGTTTGCCGGCAGGTTCGGATTTAAGTTACGCGGATCCGGCAACCATTGCGGCGGCATTAAGCGGAAGGACACTTTTTGATAAGTAAGGGTAAGGCTTTTCAGCAATGAAAAGTTTGAGGGAATAAGGAAATGAAAAAAACTTGTTATGGAATGATACTCAAAGTAAGGAATCTGGCACTGTGCAGGGCATATTACAAAAATATCCTTGCGCTGGGCAATCCTGTTATCGACAGCAGTTTTCTCTGTGAATTCCATATAGAAAAAAACTTTTCCCTCATTCTGGAAAAAGCGGAATGGGAATTTATGCCCAAAGAAGTGGAAAGCAGGTCTTCCTGGATCCTGCGTACAGAAGATCTGGATGAGTTTATAAACAGGCTTGATCAGTACGGGTATAAGATGGAAAAGAAAGATGCGGATAAATTCGGCATCAGACTTTTAAAATGCAAAGACCCCGAAGGCAATGTTTTTTTTGTTACTGAAAACAGGGAAAAGGAGTAATAGAATATATGAAGATTTTACATAAAGGCAGGAGAAAAAGTATTTTTTCCGTTCTTCTGATATTTTCTTTTCTTTTTTCTTTTTTCCTTGCGGCAGCGGAAAAAGAGCCTCTCTTCACGAAACTGGAAAAGCATATTCCGGCAAACGGGGATCTTGTGATCTTTTTTGATCTGGCCCTGCAACAGGATGCAAAAGAAAAGGCTTCAATCGACCTCGGAATTTTCTATAAAAAAATTCTGGCAACGGTTCCTGCAGACACGACAAAAAAGTTTTCCACCACATTGGAAAAACTTTTTTCCAAACGTCTGTTTGCAATTTTCTGCGGCAGCGGAAAAAATGATATGGTCATTTTTCATACTGCAGTATCCAATGAGGAATTTCTTACCCATATAAAAGGAATTGCGGAAAACATCCGGCAGCAAAAAGATGGAAAGATCCATTATTATACCGGGAATTTTCCGGGAAAAATGGATAAGGGATTTCTTTTCACATTTCCTGAAAAAAATATCGTGATATTTACGGAAAACACTTTTCAGCAAAAAGAAAATCTGTTCCGCGCCCTTAATGAAAAAAAAGAAGCGGCACAGTGGGTAAAAAATATTCTGATAAAAAAACGGAAAGAAGCCATGATCTATGGCGCAGTCAGAGAGGAATGTATGGAAACATTTTCCGGCGGACTCTTTCCGGAGGCAAAAAATGTACGCTCTGCCGGATTTGATGTAAGCATCACAAAGGAAAATACTTTAAGCATCCATATTTTTATAGGGACTTCCAATCGTGAAACTGCACAGAGTCTTGTAATGCTCCTGAACAATTATAAAATGCTTCTCGTTGGTCTGCTTGCAGGAAATATGGATCTTTCCGGAACAGGGAAAAATAATGGCATGGATCAGCCATTTGATCCCTCATCTCTTGTAAAAATCCGTCTGAAAGGAAATGATATACAAATCGTTCTGGATCTGCCCCCGGCACTTCTTCCGGTATTGCAGGGAATGTTTCTGCCGGACGGGAGCAGTAAAATATGATGCAGAAAAAGAATTATTGAAAGATCAGGAAAGAAGGAATTTATGGCATATCAGGTCACAGCAAGGAAATGGCGTCCCATGCGGTTTTCCGACATGGTGGGACAGGAGCATATTGCACGCACATTACGCAATGCGATCATCACCGACCGCATTGCCCATGCCTATCTTTTTGTAGGGCCGCGGGGGATCGGTAAAACCACCTCTGCGCGTATTTTTGCAAAGGCATTGAATTGTGAGCATCCCATTGATGGAGAACCCTGCTGTCAGTGCAGATCCTGTAAATCCATTGCGGATGAATCCAATGTGGATATTATTGAGATCGACGCCGCCACCCATACCCAGGTGGATAAGGCGAGGGAAATTTGTGAAGATGTACTGCATCTGCCGATTTCCTCCAAATATAAGATCTACATTATTGATGAAGTACACATGCTTTCCAAAAGTGCATGGAATGCTCTTCTGAAAACCATTGAAGAGCCACCTGCCCATGCAAAATTCATCTTTGCAACTACCGAAGTAAATAAGGTATTGCCGACAGTTATTTCCCGCTGTCAGAGATTTGATTTAAAAAGGATCCCCTCTGACCTTATCACAAAACGCCTGTCCTTTATTGCCGGAGAGGAAAATATCCGGATAAGTACCGGTGCACTCAATGTGATCGCGAGGGCAGCCGATGGCGGTATGCGTGATGCCCAGTCTCTCCTTGACCAGCTGGTCTCCTTTTTCGGAGCAGATCCCGCCAATGAGATCACCGAAGAACAGGCTCTCACCCTTTTCGGGATGACCAGTCCGGGGGAAATGATCGATCTTATCCGTTCCATTCTGGATGATGACAGGAAAAATGTGATCCTGAATATCCACAGATTTGCCCAACAGGGGAAAAATCTGGAATCATTGTTTGAAGAGGTTCTGGCATGGCTGCGGGGGATCATGCTTTCCATTGTTCTGCCCTCACCGGAAACGGTTCTGGATGAAAATCCTGAACGGCTTGCGGATTATAAAGTTCTTGCAGAGGGGAGAAAGCCCAATATCATCCAGACTTTGATGGAAAAACTTTCCGAGTCCTCTTATTTACTGCGGGAAGCCATCAATAAACAGGTATTTATTGAAACCATTATGCTGAAATCCATGCGGGCGGCGCACTCTATTCCCATTGAAAGTCTTATTGTAAGACTCAATCAGATCCGCCGGACAGGGGAACTGGCAGGAATTGAAAAAGTTCCAACTCTTGCCGCAATTCCCGTGGAAAGCAGTGTTTTTTCTGCCCCCGTGCCCCCGCCCCCGGCAGAAAAAAAAACTGCTGACAACATAGAAAAAAGTGTTCCAGTTCAGGAAAATATTTCTGCAGAAAAATTCCCGAATACTCCTGTAACGGCAGAAGAAAATATCCCTGTGCAAGTGCAGGAAAAGAATGCAGAAAATATTGGTAAAGAAATACTGGCAAGAGTTTCTTCCCCTTCCCCTTCTCCGGAACCGGCTGAAAAAGTTTCACCCCCGTCTCCGGTGCCATCTCCGGAGCCTGATGAAAAAATTTCTCCTCCCCCAGTTGAGGAAAAAGTACCTGTAAATGGGGAAAATCAAGAACCGGAGGATAAAAAGGTTTCGGAAGAGCCCCCTCCCCCAGCCGCTACGGTTGAGGAAGAAACAGAAGAAGAGCAAGTTGAAACAGCCGGGGAAAAACCGGTAGACCCCCCGGAGGAAAAAATTTATTTTGACGGAAGCGCAAGCGATCACCCGCAGAAGATCTGGGAGACACTTTCAGGTATTGCCAGGAAAGAAAAGAAAAGTTCTCTTGCGGAACTTATTCTCCTTGGCGTACCGCAGAAGATCGAAAACAATGAACTTGTTGTCGCCTTTGACCAGGAATACGGGGAAACAGCACTTACAGCAGTTTGTGCGGAAATTTATTTTCTTATGGAAAAACTTTCCACCATTTCCCCCTTTGCAGAGTTCCGTTTTCTCCGGCTTGCCGGAATCCGTTCCTTTACCGGAGCAATGAGGGAAAAAGCTTTGGACGATTTGAAAAAAGCGGTCTCCCATAATGAAACTGTTCTTGCTGTCAATGATCTTTTCGGAGGAAAAATCATTGATGTACTGGAAGAAGCACAAAATGAACCCACTACCTGACAAGGAGGCTATTATGATCAGAGATGCAGTAAAGATCAACCGGTTTCAAATCAGCAATTTCGGGGAATGTAAAATCACCTCCCCCCTTGATAAAAACACCCCGTTTGAAACAGACGATTCCCAGATCCTCTATGAACGGGACACGCTGAAACTTTACCGTCACTATGAAAAAAACGGCAATATCAGTGCCTTTGAAAAAGCCGGTCCCAGAGAAAAGATCTTTTTTGACCCTGCCTGGTGCAAAGCCGCCATCCTTACTGCCGGAGGACTTTGTCCCGGACTCAATAATGTTATCAAAAGTCTTACGGAAACCTTGAAAAATACTTATGGAGTTCCGGTGGTGTACGGGATCCCCTACGGCTATGCCGGGTTGAATCCCGCATGCGGTTACTCTCCTGTCATACTCGATACCCATACCGTTGACGGACTTCATGAGGACGGGGGAACGATCCTCGGTTCATCCCGGGGCAATCAGGATCCGGTCGTCATGCTGGAAACTCTTGTCAGAATGGGGGTGAACCTCCTTTTCTGCATCGGCGGCGACGGCACATTGAGAGCAGCTCATCTTATTGCGGAAGAAGCCATGAAGCGGAAACTCAATATCTCGGTAGTGGGTATTCCCAAGACCATCGACAACGATATATCCTATATCGACAAGACTTTCGGCTTTGAGACAGCAGTGCAGGCAACCGCCCCCATCATTACCGTAGCCCATACGGAAGCAAAGGGCGCCCCCAACGGCATCGGACTTATTCATGTGATGGGTCGGGACAGCGGATTTATTGCCGCCACAGCCGCCCTTGCCAATCCTCATGTAAATTACTGTCTGATCCCGGAAGTGCCTTTCACTCTGGAAGAGGGGGAAAATGCCTTCTTCCCCGAACTTATGGACAGGATCAAACGCAGACATCATGCGGTCATCATCGTTGCAGAAGGGGCTGGTCAGGAACTTATGCAGGGGGAAAGGATCGTGGATGCCTCCGGTAATCTTCTCAACAATAATATCGGTATTTTCATCCGTGAAAAGATGAAAGAATATTTCAAGCAGAACGATATTGCCATCAATATCAAATATTTTGATCCCACCTATCTTATCCGGGGCATCCCCGCCAACGCCCAGGATGCGGTTTTCTGTCTGTTCCTCGCCCAGAATGCTGTTCATGCGGCAATGGCGGGCAAAACCGATATCCTTATCGGGCACTGGAGTACAGAATTTACCCATGTACCCATTTCCATGGCGATCTCCAAACGCAAAAAGATCGATCCAACCGGTCCGCTGTGGAGAGCTGTGGAAGTTCTGAAAAGATAAAAATGATGCCGGAGACTGTTGCAAAAATATTTTGCGGGTAAGACACCTTTTTGAAAAAAGGTTCTCTTCCCCGCTCCCCATCTTCCAAAAACTTTTGACGGAATTACTTTTATCGTCAACGATAAAAACAATTCCAACTTTTTTTATAAACGATCAAAAATCCAGTTCCCTCAAACACAATGTTGGAGCAATGGAATAAACAGCCTTGTGTATTTATAAAATAAGGTATAATTCTCTCCTGTTATGACCTGTTATGTTATACCTCCAATATTCATCTCAAACAATAAAAAAGGCTGCTGCTCACCTTTTTTAAAGGTTTTGCAACAAACTCTTCTTTTTTTCATAAAACATTTTTTTTGAAAAATTACAGGATAACAGAGTTTTTCATACTGTATTTGCGTTTCCTTTTGCAATTCTGTATTGAATTAACGCCCGCGTGGGTGTATATTATAGTTTAAAATA
>JAGBXB010000146.1 GCA_017629515.1 Lentisphaeria bacterium
CTCTTCTCCCAATTCGTCTTCCCATTCTTTTATGATACTGTTCCAATCCAGTGGCCCTTCCACAAATTGCCCGTTATGCAGTACCCCGTTTTCCTGGGATGCACAAAAGGCATTTTTCTTTACGGAAGAAAGGGGATAATAGGGGCGGGAGGGATAGTAATTGGAGAGTGTGAGAAGATCATAGCCCCGTTCCATCGTTTCATAGAACGAGGGAAGGTCGATCATATGGACATGCACATGATTTGCGGTACGGATCCTGTGGAAATTTTCCCAATCCACATTGGCATAAGGTGTTAAATTACGCATGAGTACCTCTTTTTATTGCATTATTTTGCATTGTCAGCCGTTACAAAAAAGTTATCCAGAGAACCTTCCCCGGCAACATCCACGCCTATCCCCAGAACTTCTTCTGCATCTGCTTTCCGGAAACTTGCTATGTAAGCAGTCCAGTTTTCTGTAAGAGTGACCGTAAGGGGATATTCCAGTTTGATGAATTTACCGGAATCTCCTTTGGGGGTACGGGTATAGCGGTAAACGATCAGTTTCAAATTTCCTTTTCCTCTGGCATCAAAGGCGATCCGGAAACTGGATTGTTTGCCTTTATGGAGCTGATAGAAACAGGCATTTTTCACAAAGAGGAAGTTATCACCTGCTTTTCCCGGATGCTGTTTGATTTCATAATACCCGCTCATTCTTACTTCATGCCAGGAACGGGGGAAAATCTGATCTTTGATTTCCTGTTTGTATTTGAGATTATTATAGGGTTTCTTTTTGTATGTGCTGCTGAAATCCCCGTTCTTCCAGAAAGGATCTTCCTTATGAAGGATTTTCTTCTGAACCGGGGCCTTTTTTACGGCTGGAACGATTTTCTTTGCAGGTTTTGCGGCTGCAGGGGGTGCTGCGGGAACAGGAGACGGACTCTTTTGAGCAATATCCTTTTTGTCAACGGGAAGCGCAAAGAAATTATCCAGAGAACATTCTCCGGCAACATCCACGCCTATCCCCAGAACTTCTTCTGCATCTGCTTTCCGGAAACTTGCTTTGTAAGTAGTCCAGTTTTCTGTAAGAGTGACCGTAAGGGGGTATTCCAGTTTGATGAATTTACCGGAATCTCCTTTGGGAGTACGGGTATAGCGGTAAACGATCAGTTTGAGTTTTCCTTTCCCTTTGGCGTCAAAGAAAATCAAAAAGTCGGTATCTTTGCCTTTATGGAGCTGATAGAAACAGGCATTTTTCACAAAGAGGAAGTTATCACCTGCTTTTTCCGGGTGCTGTTTGATCTCATAATACCCGCTCATTCTTACTTCGTGCCAGAAACGGGGAAAAGTCTGATCTTTGATTTCCAGTTTGTATTTGGGATTATTACAGGGTTTCTTTTTATAGGTTTGACTGAAATTGGAATTCCGCCAGAAAGGACTTTCCTTTTCCGTTCTCATCCCGCCTGTGATTTTCTTCCTTGCGGCAAATGTTACCGGCAGGAAAGATTTCAATTCATTTACCGCTCCGGAAGCAATGGAGGAAGATTCTGTTTTTGCTCCATCCACCACCCTGTAACGCAAAAAGTTGACAAGCCAGGAGTGACCGCGGAAACACTTCAAAGCCAGTGTATGGGCAGGGATACGCATTTCAACTACCCAGCGGTCTTTCAAAACTTTTACTTTATATTCCGCTTCCGTTTTGAAATTTGTATTCAACGGAACTCCCGCCGCTCCTTTGGCATCGAAAAGTTCCCCTTTATGATTGAAGATCATCTGGATATAGCCGCCGCCCATATCGCCGTGATTGATGAAAAGTTCTGCGGTATTGCCTGTCCAGATGGGTTTATTTTCTGCGTTGGCACGCATTTTTTCCGGAGTGGGTTCCATCATTTCCATGGCAATATAGAGATTATCCGGTTCATAGACCACCCGGACAAAACTCTGATGGACGGCATCTGTATAACTGTTTACTTTGAATGCCGTAATTACATCGGCGTTTTTCCAATCTTCCTCATTGAGATTGCCGTCAATTTTAATAGGGGCTGTTCGGGGGTAGGCAAAAAGTTCCCGGAAGTTTTTCAAATAATGATTCCATTCTTTTTCCCAGAGTTCATGGAATAAAGTTTTTTCCTGAAGAACATTCTGCAGGATCCGTTTGTCCGGATCGCTTGCGGCGGCTTTTTCCGCTTTGGCAAGATAATCTTTCAATTTCTGATATACGCCGCTCTGGGCAAGGCTTCTACCCATGGAAATACGGTGGTTATACCGGAAACAACCGGGGGTGGATGTAGAAACTTTTGTCAAAAGTTCCCGGTATTCTTTCATTCCGTTATTCCATGCTTTCCCGTAAAAACGGCTGTTGGCATCTTCCAGTACTTTATCCGCATCTAACGAAATATCCCATTGCAGAACAGCCGCAAGGTACATTGTCTGCCACATGGCACGCCAGACATGAGTCCTGTCTTTATAGCGTTCCGGGAATACCCCGTCAATGGGCGGCATGGAGGGGGTAGTTCCTTTCATGCCCAGAGAGTGATATACTTTCAGGTGGTTTGCATAGGCTTTTTCCACAGGATGATAACTTCTTCCGCTTTGGGAGATCTCTTCCCATGTCGTCACATTTTTGCTCTTTTTCACCCAGTCTTTGAAATATTGGAAATAGACTTTATTCACATCACAGGCGGGGTCATCCATATTGTGACGGTAGCAGATATAATTGAAAGAAAGCATGATATCCAATCCGGGAGCAGGATCCACGCCCAGCGGTACACTCTGGAAATTCTGATATCCATAGCCCACAAGGGGCAGATCCGGGATCTCTTTACGTGCTTCCGCTACCACAGAATTGGTAAATTTCCAGTAACGGGTGGAGATATGGCCTTCTTTTGTTTCACGGGGATCTGCTTCCTTTTTGCAATTTTCACATTCACACCAGGAGGTATTGTCATTATTGACAAAAATATATCTTCCGCCTTCTTTATCCATACCGCTCTGACGGATATGGGCCACAAGGTTTTTGGCAATGATCTTTATATTGTCTTTATTGGAAGTGCAGGGCTGGTAAGCCTGCCCCTGCAGAAAACGGCGTTTCCCGGCAATAAGGGGGAAGCGTTCCGGATGTTCCTGAAACATCTTCCGATAATCTTCCTGACATTTCTTCCAGTTTTTTGTTGTCTGCTGCCCATTATGCAGTCTTGTGAAGCAATGCCACCCTTCCTGAATGACAGGTGCCCGTTTGGCAAGGAAATTTCTGATGCCGTGATCCGGCCGGCTGCTCCAGTTTTTGGAGCCTTCCAATCTTAAATTATTCCGCAGCATCCAATCCCATGTGTCGAAAAGCGGTTTATCGACTCTTGCACTGTTGAAGTGTTTCCGGCGTACAGGAAAACTGGGATTGGAAACTTTTTTTGCCATATCCTGTACTCTGATATCCGGTTTGACGGTAAAAAATTCCCCGTCTTTTCCGGGAATGAGCCAACGGATATCTCCATATTTTTTCAGAATACCGTAGGCGGCGTAAATAAGTCCCACAGGCTCTTCTGCCTGTACGAGCACACCATTTTTACTGATGGAAAGAGCGTATCCTTCCTTTTGGATAGCTTTATCTTTCACCAGTTCCAGAATGATGGGATAAAGTCCTTTTTCCCCTTTGGCAGAAATGAGAGGACCTTTTCCATTGGCGATCTTGCCCAGATAAAGGGAAAGTTCCTCTGCCGCATGACGGGAGACGGGATCATTGCTTTTCAAAACGATGCAACTGGCCGCTTTGCCGTTTTTCATAAGAAAATATTCTCCGGCAAAAAGTGGCAGCGAGAGAAAGAGAAACAGATATATTGTACTTTTTATACAAAGTTTTTTCATTTTTCAGCCTTTTTTGATGTTATGTTTTTCAATGCTTTTTTACTTTTTCACATTGCCCCAGTCCACTTTTTTTGTACTCTTACTGCCGATCGCCGTCAGGAAAGGCGTTGCAGGATTGCTCATGGGAAGAGAACCCACATGGCTGTCAAGATACAGGATATTGATGGATTTTTTGTGTCTGAACCCGTCAGGGATCCCGATGGATGCTCCCCAGCCTGTATTGGGGGCTACATTGATGAGGGCGGCACTCCTTGTATTGGGGTCTTCATGACGGTTATCCATGATGAAATAGACTTTGGAGGGCCAGGCAAATTCCCCTCTTGTAATACGTACTTTGGCGGAGGTATCCCGGCAGAGTTCGTTATAATTGAATCCGTAATCTGTATAGAGTTCCGTCTGCCCGTCAATATCGGACAGGGCAGGATCCTGAAAGATTTTTGCTTTCGGGAAAGTGGAATCGGTCACTTCTCCTTTATTGAAGTAAAGGATACTTAAAAGTTTCACCCAGGAATTCAATGTGGTATTCCCGTCGTAATACTGACCGCGCCAGTTGAAAATATAATCTTTGTACTCATCGGAATAGAAAGACGCCGCCAGTCCCACTTGTTTCAGATTTGCTGTGCAGGCCACTTTCTGTGCTGTACTTTTTGCTCTGCCCAGTGCTGGAAGAAGCATTCCTGCAAGAATGGCGATGATGGCGATAACTACCAAGAGTTCGATCAATGTAAAACACTTTTGTTTTTGCATAATATCCTCCTTGTTTGTATGGATTTATATATTTTTTTTCAGGCAAGGAATACAGCCCCATTCGTTTTCAGTAATTCCAGCGGGAAGGGGATCGTAACAGAATTTCCTTCGATCCGGAAAGATAAAGGAGTTTCCTCCTTTTCCGGAGAAGCAAAAAATACTTTTTTTACCGTTTTCCCCGCAGGAAGAAGGAGAGTAAAACATGCCTCCCCCGTATGGGCGGGGAAAGGAATGGGGTCTTCATGGGCGATTCTTTCTTCTTCCCCTTCTTTCATGGTTTCTGCCGCATTCAGCAGTTGAATGGAAATATTGCCGGTATCCCGGTTGACCAATGGGGACGCAAGGACAAGAGCCGGCAATTTTTCCACCCGGAATGTCATTTTTCCTTCCAGTTCTTTCAACAGAAGATTTTTCACTTCCGCCCTGCTTGCCATTCCTTTGAAGAAATTGGTATTATTTTTCATTGTTTTATTTACATTTTTTCCAAAAGCACGGGAAAGCCAGATTTCCGGAATATCCCTGCGGAGAGCATACACTTCCATTTCCTTATCGAATGTATCAAAATCCGTGAGGAACATTCTGTCCACTTCTTCTTCCGTACCCGGATACCCGATCCGCCATCCGGCAAACAGGACTTTGCCTTTCCCTTTCTGTACGGTCAGGAGCTCTTTTGCCCCAATAGTTCGGGGTCTGCCCCACAACGTATTGCGTTCCTCTTCTGTGCGTTCCGCAAAATTTTCATCCTGTCTTCCGGAAGAACCTGTAACGATAAGAGTTCCGCCGTTTTCCGCATATTCCAAAAGTAAGGCGATCTCTTTATCCGAAAGGATATGTACTTCATTGACGCAGAGTACGGGTACATTTTTCCATGTTTCCGGCATGGATATATCCATAAGTTCCACAGGGATATTTTCATAAAAACAGCTCTGGATCCAGAATTTCATGCGGCTGCTTTCATACCCGTACCCGAAACGGCGGTTGGAAACAGAGTCGATAAAGCCGATACAGGGCATATTTTCGCAGTTGAAAAGATAGGAGGAATATTTTT
Organism: Lentisphaeria bacterium; assembly: GCA_017629515.1. Lineage (GTDB taxonomy): Bacteria > Verrucomicrobiota > Lentisphaeria > Victivallales > UBA1829 > RGIG5327. Next base: position 5,635 of record JAGBXB010000146.1, read on the forward strand.
TCTCGAAATTTCTGATTTGTGTTTCATCCACAGTGGATTTCCCCTCTGGAGTATTGGTGTAAAGTGCGCCGCAGAGACGGGCAACCCCCCAGGAAAAATCCAACTGGTCTTTCCTGTCCGCATAGAACATCATCATAGAGGGAATGGAACGCTTCTTTTCCACCATCCGGCGGTGAAGCTGATCCAGCATGTATAAAGGCCAGGTATAACGGATGATGGTGGAATAACAGCACTCCTGGAATGTCCAGTCCAATGCCGGCAGATCTTCCAGAATGTAACCGGTTCTGCCGGGGCATAACGCTATGGAGGTATAGTTGGGCCGGAGCATTTTCAACCCCAGGGAGGTGTAATGCTCTGCCACCATTTTATGAAAATCCATCAGCGATTCCACCCGGAATTTTCTCCACGCGGCAAAGGAGGGCTCTTTCCAATTTCCGTACCACGCCTCCCATTGCTCGCTTGAAGGCAGTTCATAACCGTATTTTTCAAGGAATAATCTTCTGCAATGGGGGCAGGCGCAGGAGTCGCCGTAATACTGCACATCATCGGTCATGATCCCGTCCACGCCGCAGGCATATACACTTTCCAGATATTGCAGATACATTTCCCTGTATTGGGGATTGTTGAAACACCGTCCGTGCCCGTCGTAAGTAATGACCGGAGTTCCCGTTGAACCGGAAATCTGACACCAGGATTCAATGATATTATCTTTGTCAAGCATATCTTCCACGATCCCCGGGTAGTTTTTTGCATCGGAACACCGTAATGTCATTTCGCCGTTGAACGCTGCAAGGCGGTTCTCCGTATCAGGGAAATGACCGAGATGGGAGGAGTGATGCTCAATGATTTTGATCCCGTATTTGTGTCCGGCAACGCATATTTTGCGGATGCACTCATTGATCTCTGGCCAGAATTTGCGGAAACTCCACCGGAAATGGGTTGAACTGAATGTGATAAGATGGGTGATCCCCTGCCGGGAATGGTGCTCTATTTTTCTGTCTATATCTTCCTGACTGGAAAACAGGATTTCTTCATCATTGTACCAGAACCAACCGAAACGGGCATTGAATTTCTCATCCATCTTTTCTATCCTTTTTTATATACCTGCTCAACCGGGGAAAATGAAAAATCTTTTGTAATAATATACGATGAAAAGACTTGAAAACAATGTTGCTGTGTTGTATATTTATGGTAACATGTTGAATATTCTATTTATGTGAAAAGGCTGTCTCCATGAAGAAAAAAGATATGTTTTTTGACTGGCAGTTGAACTCAAATTGTCCGTTGTCCTATAAGATTTACCGCTCTGACCTGCGCTATTTGCCTCCTGTGAAGGAAACCCACAGTGCAGTGCATCTGGTCATGGTGCAGAAAGGACAGCGGGGATTCAGTTCTGCCGGTGAGACTATGACCGCCGTACCGGGGGATTTTATTCTTACCGCCCCCTGGGAACCCCATTATTCCATTTTCAGAAGTGCCAATCATCAGGTGCTTCTTTTCAATATAGACTGGTCTTCTTTCCGGAACTGTTTTTTTACCGGCAGGGAAAAACTTGATGGTATTTTTCATTTGTCCCCCTCCGATCGCCTGATCCATTTCCGGGAAAAGTTGAAGTCTTCGCCTCTTCCGGGAAAATTATATACAACAGCCCTTTTGCCGGATTCCGATACAAAAATCCTTATGTTATGGAGTTTGCTGCAACAGTTGTTTATTACGGTACTTCCTGAAAAAGTGCCGGAGGAATATTCTTTTAAGAATTACGGTAGATTATTTCCTGCTTTACGGGGAATTTCCAACAGGATGCTTTCTTTGAATCAGGCTGCCGATCTGTGTAATTTAAGTACCAGTCATTTTGCCCAGCTTTTCAAAAAGCACTTCGGCATAAGTTTTACAAAATATGAACGGAACTTCCGGCTTAATGGGGCCGCCGACGCCATCCGGGGCGGAGCAACACTCAAAGAAGCCGCCTGTGAATGGGATTTTTCCGATAAATGTCATCTGTCAAGATTGTTCAAAACATATAAACAAACCTTGTAAAATTCTTTGGGCTGTTTGTGTGCTTTTATTCCTTATTGTTCCTTTTATCAGAAAAAATCACACTTGAAAATATTTTCAAAACCACAATTTGCCGGAAATATCCGAGGGCATTTTCCATTCAGCAGGATGCAGACTTATCAAATTGGCGTTGACTCCCTCCGGTGAGGCACTGCGTTTAAATTGCTGTGTGAAAAAGCGTTTGATGAAAATTTTATAACAGCGTTCCACTTCCTCTGTATCATATTTTGAGGCAAAAACTTTCTGTGCAAGATAAAGGATCTTTTCTTTGCTGCTTCCCCAGTGACAGAATGCGTAGATAAAGAAATCATGGATCTCATACGCCCCCAATATCTCTTCCGTACAATGGCCGGGATCGTTTTCATTGGCAAGGGGCAGAAGTTCCGGACTGACGGGGGTGGCAATCACATCATGCAGAATCTCTGCTGTTTCCGGATATCTTTCCCCCTCATATTTCAGCAATAAAGGTATCACACTTTTCATAATGGAAGAATTGACACTGTACATGGACATCTGATCCCCGTTATAGGTACACCAGCCCATGGAAATTTCAGAAAGATCCCCTGTACCGATCACAAGCCCGTTTTCCTTGTTGGCAAGGTCCATAAGGATCTGGGTGCGCTCTCTTGCCTGGGTATTTTCATAAACAGCATTGCACTCTTTTTCATCGTGTCCGATATCGTTGAAATGCTGTTTGCAGGCCTCTGTAATGGAAATGGTTCTCACTTCCGCTCCGATTTTTTCCGCAAGAAGCAAAGCATTGTTTTTTGTACGGGAAGTTGTTCCGAATCCGGGCATCGTTACGGCAAGGATCGTGCTTTTCGGCAGGTTCAATAATTCACAACTTCTGTTCAATACGATCAACGCAAGGGTGGAATCCAATCCGCCGGAGATCCCCAGTACCATTTTCCTGGCACAGGCTTTTTTCATACGGTGGGCAAGGGCAAAACTCTGTATGGAAAGGGTTTCTTCCGCAAAAATCTTTTTTTCTTCCTCTGTTTCCGGAAGATACGGCGCAGAAGAGAGAAATGCACAGGAAAGATCTTCTGTTTCCGGCAATTCCGGAAGAAGCACTTTTTCCGCAAGGACCGGATCAGACAATAACTTGCGTCTCTGGAACTGCAAAGAAGATATATCTATATCAGAATAGATGATCCTGCTATCTGTATGCAATAAGGGTATGGAAGCAACCGTTCTGCCGTTTTCTGCAATACAGGACGCTCCGGAAGAAACATTTCCTGCTGTGGATTCCCCCGCATTGCCGCTTGTCAAAAGGCAGCAGCAGCGATTTTCCTTTGAGAAATTTTCCGCAAAGGAACGCAACTCTTTTTCTTTACCGGGAAGCGCATTTTCTTTCCGGGGAACAAGTACCACATCTGTTCCGGGATATCCTTCCTGCGCGCCTTCATAGATGGAAAAAGTGAAACATCCTGCGTCAAAAATGATTTTATCACTTTTATCTTTATCTCTTTTTGCGCCGGGAAGAGTTGCCGGGGAACTGAAAAAGCGTTTATCATAGACAGGGGAGGGGACTACTGCCGGAATCTCCCCATTGACCGCAACGACAAAACAATCATAAAGGGCATTGTTCATACATACGGGGGAACCGAAAACGATAGCTGTTCTTTCTGTTGTTTCAGAAGCGATTTTCCGCATCCCTTTCTGGGCTTCATCCAGAAGTGTCTGCTGGAAAAAGAGTTCTCCAACGCTTGCTCCTGTAAGGGCAAGGGCAGGGAAGAACACGAGACAGGCTCCCTTTTCTGCCGCTTCTTTATACAAACGGAGGATCTCATCACAATTCTTTTCCACATCCCCAGGCACGATCGCAGGAGAACATACTGCCATTCTGTAAAATCCGTACATTTTTCCCTCCGGAAATTTATTTTTCCTCTTTTTCGTTTACCGTTACTTCCAGAGAAAGCACTTTTCTTTTGCTTGTTGCCAACACTTTCAAAGAAAGATTTTCATATTCAAAGGATTCCCCTTTTTCAGGGATCTTGTTGAATATCTCCTGCACCCAGCCGTTGAGAAGAACCATTTCCGACTGGACCTTTATATCAAAAAATTCGCAAAATTCGCTTAAATGGACGGACGCATCCACTTTATAGACCTTTTCCCGTATTTTTTCAAACATCTGCTCCACATCATCATGCTCATCCCAGATGTCGCCTACAAGTTCTTCCAGAACATCTTCCATAGTGACGATCCCGTAAGTTCCGCCAAACTCATCCAGCACCACTGCCACCTGTACCTGTTTCTGCTGCAATTTCCGCATAAGTGCACTGATCTTTTCACCGGCAAGGACAAAAAGTACAGGAGTAATGATTTCTTTGATGGATTTTTCCGTTATGCCGGTCTTGTTATAAAAATTCTTCTGATGGATCACTCCCACGATATGGTCGATATTTTCCTCATAAACCAGAAGACGGGAATATTTTGTTTCATAAAAAAGTTGGGCAAACTCTTCTTTGGTTGCCGTGACCGGTAAGGCATCCAATTTCACCCGCGGGGTAAGGATGTCTTTGGCTTCCAGTTCAGAAAACTCAATGGCATTACGCAGCAATTCCCCTTCATTTTTATTGATGGAGCCCCCTTGCTGCACCTCATCGACAAACATCAGCAATTCCGTCTGGGACATTTTTGTATCCACATGGAGACGCAGAAATTTCGAAAGAAATTTTTTCCAGCTGGAAAAAATAAAATTGAACGGCGCAAGTACCCAGATGAGAAATTGCAGAAACGGTGCGGAAATGATGGAAAAAGTTTCCGCACAGTCTTTGGCTATGCTTTTAGGGGAAATCTCACCGAAAATAAGAATGATAACGGTCATGAAAACAGTAGAGAGGGTCGCTCCCAGTTCTTCTCCGAATTTCTGCACAAACATAGTTGTTGCGATGGTGGCAGCGGCAATATTGACGATATTGTTGCCGATAAGAATGGTGGAAATAAGCTGATCGTAACGATTGCTCAAGGCGAAAGCAAGGGATGCACCGCTTCTGCCTTCTTCTGCAAGGGCTTTGAGTTTCGTTTTGCTTGCGGATGAAAATGCTGTTTCCGATGCTGAAAAGTACCCGGAAAGGGCGACAAGAATAAGAAGAATTATTCCCTGCGTTAATAAGTGACCGTCCATATAAGTTATTTTTTTCCTCCCTGGTTGTTCATACTTCGGTCCGGACTATTACAATACAGCAATAAAGAAAAAATGCAAATAAAAAACCCCTTTTTCAATGACGAAAAAGGGGTTTTGGAGAATTTTGACTTGTTTTTATATCAACAGTGTGTATGGATCAGTCAAAATATTCATCTTCCGGATCAAAGGCAGGCAGAGAAACATTCACGATCAGAAGATCACCCAATGCTCTGTGACGGCAGTATTTTCTGATCAATACACTGCTGCCCTCTTTCACCGGTATCTTTTCATCATCCACTTCCAGAAAACCTGTTCCTTTCAGGATGTAATATACCTCCTGATGGTTTTTATGGTAATGTTTTTTCGCTTCTTTACTGATCTCCACAACATGAAAGGATACATCTCCCCCCGATTCCTCAATAAACGCCCGTTTGCTCATTCCGCAGGGACAGGGAACCGGAGAAATTTGTGAAAATTCAATATTTGCATATCTTTTTTCTTTTTCCATATTTTTATCCTTTCCTGTTGTTGTGAAAGTATGAACGATCAATAGTTTTTGTCTGCGTATTCCACCCAGCCGCCGGCCTGCACAAGAGCAGCGTCAAATTTGCTGATCTCATACTTGACGGTCATGGCATCTTTCCCGTTGGAAATGGTAAGAGTGGATTCTTCAAAGTTGGTGGTGCAATCGGCGGGAGAACCGGCAAAACGCTTGAAGATCTCATCAATGGTTTCTTCCGGAAGGGGGATCGCCATAAGTCCGCAGTTGAACATGTTCTGACGGAAAATACGGGCAAAATTCACCGCAATGACAAGGTTGATTCCGTTATATTCCAACACCCAGGGGGCATGTTCACGGGAAGAACCGCAGCCGAAGTTGGCTCTGGTTACGATCACACTTTTACCCTCAATATCTTTTTTGGGGTCAAAGCCGGGCAGGATCAAATCTTCCAGACAATAAGGCTTCAAAGCACTTTTTGTGGCTTCCGTAAGATATTTTGCAGGAATGATCTCATCTGTATTGATGTCAGAACGGTCAAGAAAAAGGATTTTACCGTTAAAGTTTTTCATTTTTCACCTACTTTGTGTTCAATCTTTGAAAAGGGGGGAGTTTTTGATCACGCCAGCAATGGCGGCAGAGGCGGCAGAAGCGGGACTCATCAGATGGACCATGCCGCCTTTTCCCATTCGTCCGTTGAAGTTGCGGTTGGTGGTACTGGCACATACTTCCCCTTCTGCAAGTACGCCGTTACTCATGCCGAGACACGCTCCGCATGTGGCGTTGGTCACGCAGAACCCTGCATCGGCAAAGATCTTGATAAGTCCTTCATCCTCCGCCTGACGGTAAATATCGCATGTGGCAGGGGAGACAATGGCACGCACCATGGGATGGACTGTTTTGCCTTTTACGATCTCTGCGGCAATACGCAGGTCTTCGATCCTTCCATTGGTACAGCTTCCGATGTAGATCTGGTCGATCTTTGTTCCTTCCATTTCCCGGATGGTTTTTACCTGGTCGGGTTTGTAATTGACCGTCATCACAGGTTCGATCTCTGCCGCATTGATTTCCAATACTTTCACATATTCCGCATCCTCATCGGGCAGCCATTTGGAATATTCTGCAAGAGCGGCTTCTTTGGAGGCAAATTCCTCTTTGATGAAGGGCCACAAATACTCTACTGTCACCATATCCGGGTAACAGATACCGCAGGTGCCGCCAGCTTCGATCGCCATATTGCAAAGAGTCATTCTGGAATCCATCCCCATGACTTCCACACCTTCACCGGCAAATTCGATCACATGGTCGGTCGCCCCGTTGACGGTAAGAAGTTTGATGATGGAAAGGATCAGGTCTTTGGCATAAACTCCGGGACGCAATTTGCCCTTTACATCGATCTTGATGGTCTTGGGTTCCCGCATGATGCAGACGCCTTTGAGGATACCCACTTCCAGGTCGGTGGTTCCCACGCCCGCGGCAAAAGCTCCGAATGCCCCATGAGTACAGGTATGGGAGTCTCCCATGATAATGGTATGACCGGGGCGGACAAAACCTTTTTCGGGGAAAATGGCGTGACAGACACCGTTTCTGCCGATGTCAAAAAAGTCTTTGATATCGTGTCTGCGCGCCCAGTCACGCAATGTTTTGCCTTGAAGAGCCGTTTTGGAATCTTTTGCGGGGGTCACATGATCGATCACCGCTTTGATTTTGCTTGCGTCAAAAACACGGTCTTTGCCCTTTTCAACAAGGTCATTGATGGCAATAGGGGTAGTGATCTCATGGCAGAACACTCTGTCCAGAGACAGCACAAATACACCTTCTGCGGGAGTATCCTTGCAATGCGCGTCAAAGATCTTCTGTGCAACTGTTTTTCCCATTTTTTTCTCCTGTGATGATATTGAATAAGATATGATTGCATTTGCTGTGTGTAATATAGCACAAAATATCTTTTTTTTCAAGTGGATTTGAGAAAGAGAAAAAGGGGGCGGAGGGAAAATACAGCAGAGGAGCAGTACCCGCAGGGCAGGGGGAGACGGAAAGGATTTTTCCTTCAAATTTGCCGGGTACTGCTCCTTGTGGAATCATTCCGCAAGAAATAATTTTTCTTTCTCCTTGTGTTTTTCCAATTCCTTTTCCACTTTTTTCCCCGCTTCCTTCAGATACCTTTCCAATCCCGTCAGGAAACGGGCATACTTTTTCCGGATGATCGCCGGCCGGGGAGCTACTTTGATCACTTTCTTTTTCATTTTTTTTCTCCTTTTCTGTTTCTGAAAGGAAAGACAGACAAAAAAGCAGAATGTTCTTTTATGTTATATAATATTGATACATTCTCCTGAAAAACAGGAAAAATGAAAGAAAAAAGCGTTAAAAAATAAAAAAAAATGATTTTTTTCTTTCATTAATTTGCAAAATCAATCAAATTGTGTCATATTAATAAGGATATGTGATAACTATTCAATTTGAAGGTACAGGGTTTATGGTTCCGGTAAAGAAAAGAAAACTGCTCTCCACAGAACGGGAAGGTCTTATCTGCAAGTGTCTCGCTTCCGGGGTGAAAACTGTTGCGGAATTGAGCGCGCTTCTGGAAGTTTCCGAGGCAACCGTCCGCAGAGATCTGGAACAACTGGAAAGCCGGGGCAAACTCTGCCGTGTTCACGGGGGAGCGGCTCTTCCCGGAAGTACGGAAGAACCCATTTACGAGGAAAAAGCCACCCTCAATACCGCCCACAAACAATCCATCGCCCGGAAAGCCATCTCTTTCATCCATGAATCCGATACCATCTTTCTGGACGGGGGAAGTACTGTTCTGGAACTTGCCAAACATCTGCCCAATGTGAAAAATCTGACCATCGTCACCAATTCCCTTATGGCGGCGGCGGAATTAATGGAAAAAGATTGCAGACTTATTCTTACCGGAGGGGAATTCCGGAAATTATCCCGTACTCTTGTAGGGCCTCTTTCCGGCAAGATCCTGAAAGATCTGCATATTTCCAAAGCGTTTCTGGGGACACTGGGGTTCGATCCGGAAAGCGGAATAAGTACCACAGACCCCAATGAAGCCTATACAAAAGAACTTGTTATGCGCTGTTCGGAAAAAGTTTTTGTGCTTGCAGACAGTTCCAAAGTGGGTTTCCCCTCTTTTGCCGGAAGCGGTTCTCTGGAAGATATAGATGTCCTTATCACCGATGAGGAGATCCCCCAGAGTGCTGTGAAGTTGTTGAGAAGTCATAAAATTGAAGTCATATATTGAACCAATTAACCAGATAACCAAACTAACCCCAAGAAATCCAAGGAGAAAAAATGGGAAACTTTATTAACGAGCGCGGCCCGAATTTCAAGGCCGGAAAGATCGAACTCAATGCGATCCCCCAGTATCAGTACAACAAGGGGATCAAAAAAGAAATGAAAGCCGGTATGAAGAAAGAAGACCTGGAAGAGGTCTATGAATCCATGCTGGTCATCCGTGAATTTGAGGAAATGATCCTCAAACTCAAAAACGGTGCTTATGAGATCCTCAGCGACTATGAATACCGCGGTCCCACACACTTGTCCATCGGTCAGGAAGCCACCGCTGCCGGTGTCTGCTCTGTTCTGAATATCACCGACGAAATCACCTCCACCCACCGCGGTCACGGTGACTCCATTGCCAAAGGTTTCCATGCCATCCGCCGCATGACTGAAGCCCAGCTGAAAGAACGCTGCCCTGAATTTGCCGGTCTTTCCGGTGAAGCTCTCCGTGAAGCTGTGATGGAAGATCACATCTTCCGTACCATCGCCGAACTTTTCGGTAAAGAAGCCGGTTACGGCAAAGGCCGCGGCGGAGGAATGCACATTGCCGACTTCCGCGTCGGTCACCTGGGTGCAAACGCCATCGTCGGCGGCGGCGTGCCTATCGCTACCGGTGCTGCCATGACCAACCGTATCAATATCGATCCCGCTGAAAAAGGCAAAGTTGTCGTTACCTTCGCCGGTGACGGTGCCTACTCCAACGGTGTCGTTCTCGAATCCCTGAACTGGGCTGCCATGGGTCAGTTCAAAGATCCTGAACTTTCCTCCATCAACTTCGGTCTGCCCATCATCTACTGTATCGTGAACAACCACTACGGTATGACCGGACGCGCTGACAGAGAAGTAAACGGCGTAAGTACACTTGCCCGCCGTGCCGCAGGTTTTGCAGACAACAACATGCATGCAGAAGTTGTCAACGGTATGGATCCCCTGGCTGTCCGTGACGCCATCACCCGTGCCAAAGAAATCATCGCCAAAGGCGAAGGCCCCGTGCTTCTGGAACTGGATACCTACCGTTACTACGGTCACTCCCTCTCCGACCCCAGAACCGAATACCGTTCCAAACAGGAAGAAGCCCTCTGGAAAGAAGTCGATCCCGTGGACTGCTTCCGCAAAAACCTTATCGCCGAAGGCGTCTTCACCGATGAAGAACTCAAAGCCATCGAAGAAAAGGTTGCCGAACGTAACCGCAAGGCTGCCCGCCGTGCCGCTGACTCCGATGATCCCGTACCCGAAGACGTGATCAAATATATGTACACCGACAGCACCAGTGCCACCGTTCCCGCTCCCTACAACCAGCTTATGGCAAAAGGCCCCCGCCCCACCTTCAAACGTGATGCGGAAAGCCGTATGACCTACAAGGCCGCCATCGAAGAAGCTCTCGTGGAAGAAATGGAACGCGATGCCCGCGTTGTCTGCTACGGTGAAGACGTTGCCGACTATGGTAACGCATTCAAACTTACCAAAGGTATGCTGGAATACTTCGGCCGTGCCCGTGTATTCAACTCCCCCATCTCCGAAGCTGCCATCATCGGTACTGCTGTCGGTATGGCTATGACCGGCTACCGTCCCGTCGTGGAACTCATGTATATGGACTTTGCCCTCATGGCTTCCGACCAGATCTCCAACCAGGCCGCAAAATGGCACTACATGACCGGTGCTTCCACAACCGTTCCCATGGTTGTCCGTTGCAGCGTCGGCGGCGGTAAAGGATACGGCGGACAGCACTCCCAGAGTCTGGAATCCATGTTTGCCCACATCCCCGGAACCTATGTGGTCTATCCTTCCAATGCTTATGATGCAAAAGGACTTCTCAAAACCGCTATCCGTGACGACAACCCCGTTGTCTTCGTGGAAGGTCAGCTCCTCTACAACGAAAAAGATGTTGTTCCCGAAGAAGATTACACCATCCCCTTCGGTGTTGCCAACACCATTGCTGAAGGCAGCGATGTGACCTTCATCGCATGGGGTCCCGCTGTTCTTGATGCCAAGAAAGCCGTTGCCGCTCTCGCTGAAGAAGGCGTTTCCGCTGAACTCATCGACTTGCGTACACTGGTTCCCTGCGACTACGAAGCCATCTATGCTTCCGTCCGCAAGACCGGAAAATGCGTTGTGGTCAGCCAGTGCGTTGATATCGGATCCTTCACCGGCGAAATCGTTTCCAAAATCATGGAAAACTGCTTCGACGATCTGGATGCCCCCGTTCTGAAACTCGGTGCCAAAAACGGTATCGCTCCCCAGGCCCACTGCCTCGAAAAAGCCTTCCTTCCCACCGTGGAAGAAATGGTTGCAGCCGCCAAGAAGGTTCTTTAATCTAACAGGAATCAAGGAGAAACTCTAATGGCAACAAAAATTCCGATTCCCCGTCTCGGACAGTCCGAAGAGACCGTCACGATCCAGTCGTGGAAGGTCAAAGAGGGCGATGTCCTGAAAAAGGGTGATGTGATGTTCGATGTCGAAACGGATAAAGCCGTTCTCGACGTGGAATCCCAGTTTGAAGGTACCATCCTTAAAATATTGGTCCCCGCAGGTAAAGAAGTCCCGGTGCTCACACCGGGGCTGATCATCGGTGAACCCGGCGAAGATATTGCTGCTCTCGTGGAAGAAGCCGCCGCTCCCGCCCCTGCCGCAGCACCTGCTGCCGCTCCGGAAAAGAAAGCTGCTCCGGCTAAAAAGGCTGCTCCCAAAGCCGCCCCCGCCGCAGCTGCCGCTCCCGCTGCTGCTCCTGTTGCTGCCGCACCTGCTCCCGCTCCTGTAGCTGCTCCTGCAAAGAAAGCAGTTTCCCCCAGAGCAAAAAAATATGCCAAAGACTTCCTTATTGACATCAATAAAGTCCCCGGCACAGGCGGAGATGTGGGCCGTGTTACTGAAAACGACGTGAAAGAATATCTGGAATCTTCCGGCTACAATGCCAAAAAGATCACTCCCGTTGCTCTTGCCGTCGCCAAAGAAAACAAACTGGAACTGCTCTCCCTCAATGGAAGCGGCGAAAGCGGAAGAATCACTCTTGCAGACGTCAAAGACGCTGTAACTGAACTTCCCAAACCCCTTACCACCATGCGTAAGGTCATTGCCCGCCGTCTTACCGAGTCCAAACATGTTATGCCCCACTTCTATGTGACTTGCTCTATCGACATGTCCACTGTGAAGGCAAAACGTGCTGAACTCAAAAAACAGGGCATCAATATCAGTGTGAACGTATTTATCGCCAAAGCTGTGGCTCTTGCTCTTAAAGAATTCCCCACAGTAAATGCTGAATGTATCGGCGATACCATCGTCACCAAAGCCAAAGTCAATCTGGGTATTGCCGTAAGTATTGACAATGGTCTTGTTGTTCCCGTTGTCCGCAATGCTGACAAAAAAGCTCTGGATGAACTTTCCGATGAGATCGCCGAACAGGCCGCAAAAGCCCGTTCCGGCAAACTCACTCCCGCTGAAATGTCCGGCGGAACATTCTCCATCTCCAATATGGGTATGATGAATGTGGAAAACTTCTGCGCTATCATCAACCCCGGTGAAGCCGGAATCCTTGCGGTATCCTCCGCGATCCCCACACCTGTTGTGGCGGAAGATGGCTCCATCGTGGTAAGAGACATGATGAAAGTCACTCTCAGCGTTGACCACAGAATCGTGGACGGCTCTGACGGAGCAAAATTTGTCAATGCAGTGAAAGCTAAACTGCAGGACAAAGAACTCTGGGATTCTCTCATCTGATAAAACTTTTTCCACTGTTGAAGTGGTAAAATAGTTTTCTGTTCAAGACTGCTTCCGGCCTGAAAATGGCTGGCGGCAGTCTTTCTTTTTTTTGTCGGATAAAAGTAAAGGAAAAATTCTATTCCGGAATGGTTTATGGGAAAAAATGTAAAGTTACAAAGTAAACGCATAATAAATTCAAATGATTCCGTAATTTTTTACCGGACAATTATTTTTTCCGGTTGTAATTCATGATTTGTGTGATATATTATTTAGTGTTATATTGTAAAATTTAAGCACGGGTTTGACAGTGTCAACAGTTCCGTGTACTATTGACAGTAAATCTAACAGCAAACTAAAAAGGAAAGTCTATGAAAAAGTGTTTTTTGATTTCTTTGTTGGCAGGGCTTGTCTCATTTTCCGCAATGGCGGCGTATCAGTATGAGGCAAAGGGTAATCAGGGCTGGTTGGTATTTGACTCGGAAACAACTGTGGCATTTGACCTTGCACGCGGCGGAAAAGATAAAGATCACGAAAACTTTATCGACCGCGGTGAAGGCGTCGCCGATTACGGCTGGTACAATCTTGATACAGGTGCAACTGGTTCTTTCAACAATGGTCTTTCTGCAACATTTACAGAAAACGACCGTATCGGCTTATATGTGACAGACAATAAGGGCAATACTTATCTTTCCACCAAACCCCGTTCTCCCTTTGAAGATGAAAAATGGGGGAAAGTCAGTGTCGTTGATGGCAATCTCCAACTTTACGGCGGCAATAAGGGATCCAACGGAACCCATGAATATTATGTCTTCAAGGTCAACAATGCCAACGCTTCCGGCAAAACCCCTTCCGGACAGCCTTTGCCCGGAGTCATTGCAACTTTGATTCTTGGCGGTGGCACGCTCATTTATATGAAAAAACGCAAAAAACTCTACAAATCAAAATAAAATTACCTGAATTTGTGTTGACATTGAACTGGGTAAGGGAAAATGAAAAAATGGCGACTCATGCTGATCATCTTATCAGTGCTGATACTTCTCGGGTCTATCGGCATGACGGCGTTTCTGCTTTTTGCCAACCATAAGAATGTTCGACTTTTCAAACAGGCACAGGATAATTTTCTGCGGGGGGATGATTCTTCACTTTCACTGGCTGAAAAGCAATTGCTGCAAGCAGTTCAAAATGACAGTGATAATGAGGCCGCTTTTATCATGCTGGGAGAAATCTCCCGCAAAAGGAAAATCTATCCCGAACAGGTATATTATTGTTTCATGGCTTACAGGCTCAATCCTTTAAGCAGAGAGAATAAAGAACGATATATCATAAGTCTGTGTTTTGCCCGGTACTTCAGCCGTCTGGAGTCTTTTCTTTCACGGGAAAATTTTCTGAATGATAAGTACCGGTCGCTTTTGCATTATGCGGCAGGACGGAACAACAATATCCATAAATACGGGACACAAAGGGCGAAATCAAACAAATCAGATCCTCTTGATATCCTCTCCTCACTGCTTTTTGAGCAAAAACAGCTTTCTGCTGAAGAAAAACTTGCCGCTCTTGACAGGATCAATATTGGAGAAAATGCTTTTCTGCAACAGGAAATACTTGTTGCGAAAACTGAAATTTACCATTCCATACAGAAATTTGATGAAGCGGAAAAGTATTTACTGCAAGCATATAACCTCAATGAATACGCATTTGCTCCGGCACTGGGCCGTTTTTATGCAAGCTACCGCAATTTAGGAAAAGCGGTGGCAGTTTTTGAAAAACATCTTTCCATCTACCACGATCAGTCCATTGCAATGCAATGTGCTGAAATATATTGTCTCTTAAATCAATGTGACAAAATTGCCGCATTGCGGAAAGCTTACCAATCAGACTCCGGAAATATGGCAATGTTGTGTGATTACTATTTGCAGGCATTGATTGCTTTGGCAAAAAAAGATTTTGCAAGACTGAAAGAACTTACCGTTCCATTGCGGGAAAACATCAAAACTCCCCTGGCAGCATTCATGTTTTTCTGCGTTGATATTCACAACGGGGATCTGCGGAATGTTCAGGAAAGTTACAATACATTGCTTGCTCATCGCAATTATTTGAATTTACAGGAGCAGGCAGATAATATTTTATCCGATTTTTTGAAAAAGTCTTTTACAATCCGGAAGGATCAGGATAAACTTGCTGCTCTTGCAGTCAAACTCTATGAACGCAAAAAAGATGTTTTTATTGCAAAACTTATATTGCTTACTCAAAAGAAAACCCGTTCCGTGAACCCCATTATCCTGAAAGATGCGGTAAAGCGTTATGCTAATGATCCCGGTGTGATAAAACTTGCGATCGAATATTATCTTTCCTCTGAAATTTCCGAAGCGGAAAAACTTATTGCATATTACAAAAACAAATTTGCGTCAAAGGCCAATGACACATTGCGCTATGAAATCATCCTGAATATGCGTAAAGAAAATTTTGATAAAGTTTCAGAATTGTTCCGGAATAACTTTTCAAAAGAGATCCTGCCGGAATACTGGACTTTTGCCAGTTCCACGATGCGTGAATCGGATTTGATTTTTTTAAGCAGAAATAAACTGTATGAGCCATATTGCAAAGCGTTGATTCTGCTGAAACAGAAAGAAAACAGGAAAGCGGCCCTCCTGCTGAAAGATGCGGAGGCAGATAATAATCCGGATCTTCTGTTTTTTGCCGCAAAGGTTTTGGCGGAAAATGGATACCTCCATGAAGCACTGAAAAAATATAAGCAAATTCAGGATTCATCACCGATGAAGTTGACTGTTTTGCTTAACATGGCTGAAATTTATGCTGATCTTGGCGATTTGGATCAGGCATTGATTTTATCCAACAGAGCCTATACATCCGCTCCGCAAATGCCGGAAACCCAACTTTGTTATGCGGACAAACTGCATAGAAAAGGGAAACTTTCTCTCATTCCGGATGTTGTAAAACTTTCAACCACCACTCCCCTGCGCCGCAGACTGGAAGCATTGTGGATCATCGGAATGCAGCAATGTATAAAAGAGTGCAACATAAATACTCAACAGGGAAAAATACGGGAACTGTGCCGGCAGTTGCTGGTTATATCTCCTGATAATAATATTGCTCTTGAATACTTGAAAAAACTTCATTTAATGCCGCAGTAAATATGAAAAACATATATAACAATTTTCTGAAAAAACATCCCCTTGGAGCGTTGTATGGAACGCTTCTGGGGATCATTGCTTTTTCTGCGGCACTCCCATTGTTCTCTGCCGGCATGTGGGATGCGGCACTGGTCGATCTGGCAATGGCGGCAATATTGATCATACTGATGCTGAAACGATTTACTTCAACAGTCGGTCATCACTCTTTTCCTGTGGAAAGATATGCGGCGTGGGGAATCATTATTCTGGCAAATATCCTTGCTTTGCTTCCCACCCATGAGTTTCCGGGAAGTTTGAGTACGGCATTTGCTTTTACACTTCTGATTTCCGCCCTTGTTCTCTATTTCAGCGGAAGATACTTTGCTTTGATCAGTGTGATCCCTTCTTTGTGGTGTTGTGTTTTCATGCCGTATCACGAAGAGTTGATGTTGATGTTCAGTTACCCTTTACGGTTAAGTGCTACTGTATTGAGTGCTCTGGTATTGCAATTATGCGGGATGGATGTGATATATTCAGGCACTTCACTGAATCTGCCAAGTGTCAATATTGCGGTAACAGATGCCTGCAGCGGGATCAATCAGCTGGACGCATTCATATTGATTGCGTTTATCGCAGTACAGGTACTTCACAAAAAGTCTTTGTGGAAATTTTTGCATTTTGCATTTATTGTTCCCTCCATTATCATCGGCAACAGCCTGCGGATCGTTATTACTGTCATATTGTTCCATTTCCTGGGGAATACTGTCCTGCAGGACTTTTGGCATATTGCCCTTGGCTATGTGCAAATTATTTTTGCCATTCTTCTATTCCTTGCCATAGGAAAAGTATTTTCAGATACGGACAGTAAAAGAGAGAAGGAGTCAAAATGATGATAAAAATATTTCTTATCTTCACATCATTTTTCCCCCTCTTTATTCATTCTTCCTACCTTTGGCAGGCGTGGACAGGCTCCCGGCTGGATCATTGGGATTGGATTTTTTATCTGATAAGTATTCCGGCAGCCTTTTGGGCTGTTTATAAGGAAAAGTTGGAAAAATGCGACTTTTATGCACTTCTGATACTGCTGCCCTCTCTGCTGTTGACTTTGCCGGTGCAACTGCACGATATCAATGCCCTTGCCGTTGCCTCTGCTGCCGGAGTGATTTTTTCTGCGGTATGGCTGCTGGGGTCATGGCAGTTTGCCTATAAAGTATTGCCGGTATTTTTTATATTGCTGCTGGGGACACCCAGTTCCAGTTATCATCTTTCGCTTTTAATGATGTGTCCGGTACCGGTCGCCTGGGGGGGGAAATTCCTTCTGGCGGTATTGTGTCTCTTCTGGATATGGCACACCAAACGAACCTCTTATACAGTAAAAAGCGGAACGGTCTTTTTTGTTGCTTCAGTCATTGCCACAGCACTGGTACTTTTGCACTCAAAGGAGTTGTATTTTGAAGGGACAGATTTTGTGCCGGATTTTCCATCCCGTTGCGGGGAATTCTGGGGGAGAAGTATAGAGCCGGATGAAAATACAAAACGCTTTTTTGTCACAAGTACGGTAAAACAGTACTGCTATACAAAAAACAATGCCGATATATCTGTTCTGGCAGTACAGTGCGGCAGAAATATTCACGAGATCCATCCGGCAAGTCATTGTTTGCGTACAAGTATGTGGACGGTCCATTCCGAAAAGATATTGTACTTGCAAAACAGATTTGCTGTTACAGAAATCGATGCAAGCAGGGGCGGCAACCGTATCCTGGTATGGGTCTGGTACAGCAGTAAAACATTTTCCACACCGGGTTTTCTCGGCTTCCGCCGGCATTTCACACCCGGCGGGAATTATTATACCTATCAAATATCGATACCGCTTTATGGAAATATTGAAAACGGCCGCAGCGAGTTGAAAAAATTTGTGCAGGCATTGAGGAGCAGAAAAGAATGATGGACCGGTATGAGGAAATTATTGCTTTGCGTCAGGAGTTGAAACGCCCCGGAGTGTTTCGCCATCACAATATCCAGTTGCGTATGGTGATGTGGCATCTGACCATACGCAGTTCGGTATTTTTCAAACGCCTGATGGATGTGATCCTTTCTATATTGGCAATCATTGCCGGAAGTCCGGTTTTTCTGCTTACAGCATTACTCATCAAGATCACGAGTCCGGGACCGATCATTTTCAGTCAGGTCCGGGTGGGAAAATTCGGACGGCACTTCAAATTTTACAAATTCCGCAGTATGTATATTGATGCGGAAGCGCGTAAAGCCGAACTTATGAAACATAACGAATCCGGAGATGGAGTTATTTTCAAGATGAAGCGGGATCCCCGCATCACTTCCGTCGGGCGTTTTATCCGCAAGTTCAGCATTGATGAATTGCCGCAGCTTTTTAATGTTCTTCTGGGGGATATGAGTCTTGTCGGACCCCGGCCACCGTTGCCGTCGGAAGTGCGTACCTATACATTGGAAGCGCGTAAAAGATTGAACATTACTCCGGGGATCACCTGTTTGTGGCAGGTTTCCGGACGCAGTGAATTGCCGTTTTCCAAACAGATCGCTCTGGATAAAGAGTATATTGCCAGTCAAAGTGCGTGGAAAGATTTTTTGATATTGTTGAAAACGATCCCGGCGATCCTGACCGGAAAAGGAGCATGGTAAGATGAAACATCTCCTGATAAATCCTTATTCACACTCGCAGGAATGGTGCAAAGACTATTTTCCCGACCGCAGTTTGGGCATGATGCCCATAGGCGGACGGTGTGCGGCAGAATATTTTATAGATCTTGCCTTGCGGTGCAATGCAGTTTCTGTACTGCTGCTGGGGCCCACATACAATGAACACCTTGCTGAACATCTTTATGAATATCAGCATGGAGAATTGAAACTGGACTACCGTAAAGGCGGCGGACACGGTACAGTCCGGCATCTGCTTGATGTTTATGCAAAAGAGTGTGGAGAAGAGTGTCTTATTCTTCATGGTATGCTTATGCCCAAATCTTATACGGCAGAGGAAATTTACGATTCACTTGTCCCTTGTGAAGATGAGGGAAGTGCTGACGGGATATACGCATATAAAGACGGCAAATTATTGAAAAGCAATCTTGATTTTTACCATATTGATTCACTGGCAAGTTATTTTGAGGTGAATTTTCAGATTTTGAAGGATGATTTTTATAATTTACCGGGCTACACATCAACAGATAATATTCATACCGGCACCAATGTAGTTTTGAAAAATGATTGCACTCTCATTGGGCCTCTTGTGCTGTGTGATAATACCTTTATTGAAAGCCAGAGCAACATAAATACAGCAATTATCGGAGAACGCGCACTGATAGATAAAGGCTGTATTGTGGAACGTTCTATTATTTTTGACCGCACATATACCGCAGGGAATCTGGAAATAAAAAACAAGATCGTCACTCCGGGCAGGATCATAGATCCTTATACCGGCGGCGTATTGGAACGCAACAGTTTCAGTTACGCTTTTTCCCCCATTCAAAACCGTTCGGCCTGGATACTGCGATTGTGGGAACACTGCATTGCACTGGTACTGGCGCTGGTTCTTCTTGTGCCATATCTGCTGTTGCTGCCCTTTTATCTTACCCATCAGAAATCCCATTGGTGCTGGAAACTTTCCATGGACCGGTATCCGGGATACTGGGCGGTACTGTTTTTCCGTAAAGAACTGGTGAAAAGTCATCCTGCCAATGAGCACTTCGTGTTCCAGATGGGGGAAATTTACGGATTGCAGAATACTCCGGAACAACGGCGTATCTATGACTATTATTATCACTATCATTGCTCATGTTTTCTGGTGCTGCAGGTAGTTTTACGCAGCCTGGGGAAAAGAGGTTTTGCTACTTATGTTGAACGCAAACGCTCATAAAAAATTTACTGCTTCGGGAGAAAAAGAGGCGGAAATGCTGCTGGAAAGAGTACTTACAGATATAGGAAGAACTCTTTCCGGTACGGGTCTTTGCGTCTGTCTTGGCGGAAGTTACGGCAGAGGAGACGGGGGAGTAAGACTGGATCAGGAAAACGGCATACTCTATAACGATTTGGATTTCTTTGTTTTTGCCCGGAAAAAATCTTCTGACGCAGAAAAAATGCTGAAAGAAATTGCCGTCAGATATGAAGAAGAGTTGAAAATCGATGTGGATTTCAGTTCCATCATGTGTGTAAAAGATATAAAAAACAACGCTTCGCGTTTGATGATGCAGGAATTGAAACGGGGATATCACCTGGTTTGCGGAGAAGATCTGCTGGAAAAATATCTGCCGGAAAAACCGGCAGAGGAATTGCCATTTTCCGAAGCATGCCGTTTGATGGTCAACCGGGGCATGGGATTGCTTTTGGCAGGGGAAAAGATCGTAAATGATTCTGAAGATACGGATTTTATTATGCGTAACATCTATAAAGCGATCCTCGGTGCAGTGGATGCGGTTCTTATCCGTCAGGGGGAATACTGTTGGAGCCTGACGGAACGCCTGAATATTGTAAAAGCATCGGATATGCCGGAAATCTGGAAAGAATTCTATTGCGAAGCTGTGGAGTTCAAACGATCTCCCCACCGGAATAAAAAACCTGATATGCTTGCTTTCTGGCAAAATGTACGGGAATTTTTCCTTTCTGCCATGGTTCGTTGTGCCGGAGCAACGAAAGAAAATGATTTTAAGGATGGTATTTATATTTGCTGTTCCCGGAGCAGAGAAAGATCTATTGTAAATTATATGAAATATTGTATAAAAACCCGTACTCTGCCGCTTATTCCGCCCGGATATCACACTATACCTCCGGTAGCGGTGCTGGCGGGAGATGTTTTTTCGGCATTGAGCAGGAATATACCACAGGCTGTTGATAAGCAAAGTAAACTTTATCGGCATTGGCTGATGTTTAATTAAGAGGGAAATATGGAAAGTTTGGATAATGAATTGAATGTTCAGGCGGAAACCAGACAGATGCAGAAACTGCAGATGTATCAGAAACTGGTTTTGTTTACTGTATTGAAATTCAAATGGAGCATTATTGCCGTTTTTCTGATAACGCTCGTTGCGGGAGTAGTTTTCCGGTATATACAGTTCAAACACGCACATCATAAATACGAAGGAAATGTAACGCTTTTTTATACACCCCGTGCCAGTGAAGAGGTCAAACCGTTAAGTATCAATCATGTACTTGGAGTATTTTCCCGGCAGCAGATATTTCATCAACTTATTGAAGAAATGCACTTGAGCAATTCACAGAAACGGATATTGAAGCAGTGTATTGAAGTGAAATTGGTAAAAGACCAGAATAATATATTTATCATTACCGGCATTGGAGACAGCGAAGAATATGTTAAACAACTGGTCAGTACCTTTGTCACCATCGGCATCCGGAATTATGAAGAGTACCGGACTGCGGAATTGAACAGTTTTTTGAACTCCCGTGAACGGCGTTTGAGAGAATTGCAGGAATATCAGAAATCTCTGATCGAAAGACTTCATGGATTGCACCGGAAATATGGTATAGTTCATCCCCGCGAGGAAATGAATAATGTAAAGAAGATCCAGGGCGAACAAAATGTGGCAATGGCAGAATTGAATGTAAAACTTGCAGATGCCCGTCATCGTTTTGCCGTTGCAGAAAAAGAGTATAACGCACGCCCTGCAAATGTGATAAAACACCGTGGCAAACTGCGGGAATTTATAAACGATCTGCGTAAAGCTTCCAGAGAGTACGAAAAAGCAAAATTGATGTTTGCGGAACGCAATCCCCGTTTCGTTGAAGCAAAAACTGCTTACGAAGTAATGGTAAAAGAATTTGAGTCCTTCAAGACAAAAAATAATATCACCCGTTTTGATGAGAATATGCTTCTGGGAATAGACGGGGTCATCAACCGGTATCAGGAGAGTGAAGTCATACTCAATCAGCTGGAACTCAGCATGAAATCCCTTCTCGCTGAAACAGCTATTGCCAAAGAAAAAGAGAAAAAACTTCAACACATGCTCCCGGAACATGATTCCGTAGAACAACTCATAGATACTGCCAATAAAAATATTACTCTCCTGGTGGAGGAATTGACCCGGGTGAGAAGTAATATAGCCCATGTCCCCAATGACATTACCATCAATGAGCGGATCACCGGAGTCAAATCGTTTCCGATGTTTCCCGTCAAAATTTTTGCATTGATTTTTATTGCCGGTATTTTTGTCAGCGGTATTTATACGACTTTTGTTATTACTTTTGATATCGTAAATGGCAAATTCAGCGGTATAGAGGAAGCGGTTTTTCACAAAGATTTCTTTAATACGGTGGGCGTAATTCCCCATGAAAAAGCCAATTTTTCCACTGAACAGCGTAAAATCGTCAATAATGAAATGTTTTACCGTTTCATTTTGCGTTTGAAAAATACCCGTACACTTTTTTCCTGTTCGCTGGATGGATCGTTTTTAAGTTCCGTACTTTTTGACGAACAATTCAGCAAAGCAAAACGCAATACGGTTCTGGTCAGACTTATTCCGGAACATGATGTGGAAAAGATTTGCGGCAATATGCAGAAAATCGGAGATTTCTACTATTCAGACAATGGAAATATCGGAGTCAATTATGCTGAAAAAGATATCCAGCATGATCTTGACTACCTGCAAGGCTTTTCTACCGGAGACGGAAAAGGCTATGGGTATGGCTACGGATTTGCGTTCTTCCCTGTGCGCAATATTTCCGGCTTGGAACCCGATGAAGTAAGTATGCTCCACGGTATTATCCATGAGCTGAAAAAGCACTATCAGCTTATCCGTATTTCCCGTGAAAAACCCTTTGATGCCTCATGCTTTATCGTGCGTCAGCTCCATGATATATGCGATGCAACCCTCCTTTATATCGGGAAAAACAAAACTCCGCGCAAAGTATTGAGGAGGGTATTGAAACTGCATGATGAAGATCATAATATATACGCGATCTTGACCGGCATTACAGATGTGGAAAAAATCATTTCAGGAGATTATATTGTATGAAAAAAGTATTTTTATTGACTTTTATTGTATCAGCCTTTCTTTCGTTGACCGGTTGTTATAACCGTTATACCGGGAATTTTGACCGATACCCTGATATCCATAATCTTCCCAGCGGTGTTGTTGATCAGGCCGGATTGACAGATGAGGACAAACGCCGCCAGCTGGAGCTGCTCAAACAGCTTGATGCCCAGAAAGAGCCGGTTTACCGTATCAATGCCGGGGATAAAATAAGTATAAGAGTCTATAATCACCCGGATCTTATTATGGAATCCCTTGTGACGCCCGACGGTGCAATTGGAGTGATGTTCGCCGGACAGATCCAGGTAGCGGGGCTGACGCTGGAAGAAGCCAGTGAGAAAATCAAAAAAGTCTATGCGCAGTATATCAAAAATCCGGAATTGGGGGTTTTTGCCATTGATGTAAGAAGTCAAACTGCAACCATTGCCGGTGCGGTAAATAATCCGGGAATGTTTGTCATTTCCAATGGTATGCGCCTTGCGGATCTTTTCGCCAAAGCCGGTGGCTCTGCGGTGCGGGACTTCGATGACCAGATGCTTGATGCGGCAGATTATCAAAACAGCATTATTGTCCGTAACGGCGAGATCCTTCCGGTAAACTTTTCCCTCGCCATAGAAAAGGGAGACCGCTGGCATAATGTCAAACTCAAAAAAGGTGACTATATTTATATCGCTGTCCGCTCGGAAGCCATGTGCAGTATTATCGGCAGTATCATCCGCCCGCATAAAAGATTGTGGGATCAGAATCTGGGTATATTGGAACTCATTTCTTCCGGGCTTGGCTTGAAAGAAGAGTATTGGCAGTATGGAGTCATCATCCGCGGCGGAATGGATAATCCCCGTTTCTACCGCTTTGATATCGACGGCATCCTGCAGGGGCGTTGTGCCAATGTGCGCCTGCAGCCGGGAGATGTGGTTTATATACCCCATGATAATATTTCTGAATATAATGTATTTGTTCGCAAGATTCTGCCTTCCGCTCAATTCCTGAGTACATTTACATTCCCTGCATTGAATTTTGCAAAATAATGAGGATGGAATGAAATATCTGATTTTTCTCATTGCCTTTATGGGCGTACTGCCGCTGGGGTATATACTTACGCTGAACCGTAAGTATATGCGCTATGCGTTTTTTGCGGTACTTCTTCCGGTAATGATGTTCAATCAGGTATCGATCAACTTTTTTTCCAATGAAACCTATCGCGGCACATCCCGGGGGATGGAAGTATCGCTGGTTTATCTTGTCGCATTGGCAATGCTGATCGGGATGTGGCTTCTGTACCGCAAAAAGCCGTTTTTCCCGGACACCGGAAGTAAATTATATCTGCTGTACTTCCTTTTGTGCATCCCCTCTTTGATCAATGCGGACAATGTGCTTTTCAGCTGGTTTGAATTATGGAAAATGATCATGATGTATATCGTTTTTATATGCAGTTATTCCTATCTCTATTATACGAGGGATTTCAATACTGTGATGATCGGATTCGGTATTGTGGCAACAGTTACTTTCCTGACGGTTGTTTTTCAACACATCAAAGGGATCCATCAGGCAAACGGACTCTTTCCCCATCAAAACAGTATGGGGATGTATATGTGCCTGATAGCTCCGGTCTTTTTTGCATATTACTTCAACCGGAATAAAGGCTGGAAACGGTTTTTATTCGCCGGGTTCTTTCTCATGGCATCAGCAGCCTGTATGCGTACTTATTCCCGGGGAGCGATGGTCTGTCTGCCTTTCGGATGCACTATTACTGTCCTGCTTTCCCTGCGGTATCAGTTTCACATGCGGAAGATCCAGATCCTTCTGCCGATCGTTCTTATCTGTTTTTTCGGAGCATTGCTTCTGCTGCCCAATATCATCAAACGTTTTGAAAACGCCCCGAAAGAATCCCTTATGACCCGCCAATACCTTGCGGCATCCGCATGGAATATGATGCGGGACAAACCCTTTGCCGGAGTCGGCTTGAATAATTGGGGCATCAAGATCAATCCTCCGTATCCCTATTGCGAATACCGCTATAACAATAAGCGTATTGCAAAAGACTTCAAAGAAGGGATTGTGGAAACAAGTTACCTGCTTGTGGGAGCAGAATGCGGATTTCTGACTCTGGCGGCATTTCTGGCATGGTTGGGATATTACTACATTGCGGCATGTAAACTGGTCAAACGGCTGCGCTGGACACAACTTTTTTACATTCCTGCCGGCATTGTCGGCGGACTTACTGCTGTCTATATGCAATCGACCCTTGAATGGGTGATGAAACAGCAGGTGAATTTTATTCAGATGATGATACTTTTTGCAACATTGAGTATCCTCTTGAAATATTGTGATAAATTTGCAGCAAACAAAATAGAGGTATCAGCATGAAAAAATATCTCTCCGGAATATCTCTTCTTTTATGTTTCTGCATTCTGTTCTGTGTTTTATACTGCAACAGCTCTTCTGCCACGGAAATGGAGTATGAGTATCTGACACCGCAAGTTGTTGCCGTGAAAAGCAGCAAACCTGTCACAATAAAAAAATCCTCCGTTGAGATCACAAAACAGGGTATATGGCAAAAAGAAAACGCACTGCGGCGTGAAAAGAACGGCAAAATCACCCGGAATGCCGATATCACATATTTCCTGTATCTGCAATTGGCAAGACCGTTGAAAGATCAGGAGTTTCTGGCATTGGAGAGTTCCTGCGGCAGACTGGAATTGCGTTATCAAGCAGCGATCCCGAGCAATATTTTTAAGCTCAATCAGCTTGGCAACGGCATAAATCAGAAAAAGAAATATGCTTATATCGGTTCGTGGCAGGGTAGTGCCGGAGCATTATCTTTAACTTGCTTTGCCGGAAAGAAATTTGAAATCAGAAGAAGCCGGGACAATAAATGTGTTTGGAAAAATGTTCTGAAACTCCGGCGGGACGACCCGACATATCAGGGCAGAATTCCTTTTACCGGCGAAGAAGTTCTGGAACTGGATTATTCATCATTCCATACGCCCGGGAAATATTATTTTTATGTCGATGGCATCGGAAGAAGCATGGATTTTGAAGTTGACAGCAAAACATTGAACGAAGCATTTTATATCCATGCGAAAGGCTTGTATCACAAACGCTGCGGCATTGCAAAGGTTCGACCGTATACAGCATGGGAAAGTCCAAAGTGTCACGCAAATATCACATTGGGGCGTTTCCCCGGAAATGCAGAACATTACAGAAAAGGAAATGGAGAAAAAGATTTTGGCTTTTTTGACATAAAAGGGAATCGAATTGAGGTCAGACACTTTGATCTGATAAAAAATAATCCGCCATATAAAACTGTTGCTCTCGCTGCTTCCGGCGGATGGCATGATGCTGCTGATTATGACAGGCGTCCCTATCACTTGCGGATCGTCAGCGATCTGGCAACCGTTTATTTGATGAAGCCGGAAAACTTCATGGATGGGCAGTTGAATATTCCCGAAAGCGGGAACGCTGTTCCGGATATACTTGATGAAGCCGCATGGGGGGTAAAACACCTCCTCGCCGTGCAGCTGGATAACGGCGGAGTCGGCACCTGGTTTGAATCGACCGGTCATCCCGGAGCGGGCGAAGGACTGCCCCATCAGGAAAAACGCCCGTATTATGTTTCTGCTCCTTCCCGTAATGGCACTATGGAATATGCTGCCTCTGTGAGTACTCTTGCTCTTGCCATGAAAAAGGCGGGGTGTATCTCTGAAGCGGAAAAATACACTTTTTCCGCTGTAAAAGCATGGGATTTTGCGATAAATCCCCGAAACAGATTGGTGTCATGGATGCGATTGAATGGCAAGATGATTTCTTACCGGGAAAGA
This sequence comes from Lentisphaeria bacterium, assembly GCA_017629515.1. Lineage (GTDB taxonomy): Bacteria > Verrucomicrobiota > Lentisphaeria > Victivallales > UBA1829 > RGIG5327. The sequence goes on from JAGBXB010000146.1 coordinate 32,271, forward strand.
CCGGAACTTTATGGCGGAAATGTATTAAGAAGCGGAACAAATTTATTTTTGCTTACCGGAGACAAAAAATATCTTGCTTTCATTCTGGAAAACGCCCGGAGCATCAAAGAAGCATTTCATAAAGATTTCTGGAAATGGTCACAGTTGAGTTTGATGATACTTGAATTATTCCCGGTGAAAGAGTTGTCTGAATTCCGCATGGAATACAGAAAAAAAATATTGCATGATGGGGATAAAATGCTTGCAGATCAGGAAAATGCCTATCCATACAGAACACTCTGGCACGCACACAACGCCGGATGGGTCCATGCCATGGCATGGGGGAATTATCACCCCTTGCGGCGGGCGATGACACTTATCGCCGCCCATAAAATTTCAGGAGAACCAAAATACCTTGACGCAGCGTATCTTGCCAATGACTTTCATAACGGAGCCAATCCCCTTGGAAGAACAATGACTTCCGGTCTGGGAAAGATTTATCCCGTTGCGTTTCTGGATCTGGTAAGTTATGCGGATACGATCGGCGAATTTGTGCCGGGGATCACGCCTTACGGAAACACTTTCGGCATAGACCGTAATGCAATAAAGATGGTGTACTATGATAAGGCGGATACATTACCCATATTCCGGCGTTATATCAATCTGGAATTTTTGAGTGTACCGTCAAGTGAATATTCTGTTTGGGAAACCATTGCCCCGGCAGTGGTCAGTTGCGGATATCTTATTGAGAAACCGCTTTTGCCGTCCGCAGAATTGAAAAACAGAAAACCGGGTGGAGATTTCCGTAAACTCCCCGGATACAAGGCGTTGCCATGAGGTGAAGATGAGAGAAAAAACTATTGAAATATTTTTATTTATAGATGCTTTGGGCTGGAAGATCGTCAATGATCACGATTTTCTGCCGGAACTTTTGCCGTCCCGCAAAAAAATCAATATGCAGTTCGGCTATTCCAGCAGTGCGATCCCTACCATCCTTTCCGGCAGATTTCCGGCAGAACATGGTCATTTGGGCTTGTTCCGTTTTGCTCCTGAAAGTTCTCCTTTCAAGGGGCTTTCCTGCTGGAATTGGCTGTTCAAGCCGGAAGGATTCTGGAACCGGGGAAGAGTCCGCCATCACTTATCAAAAATGATAAAGAAGATCTATGGTTTTACCGGATATTTCCAGCTTTACCGGATGCCGGTATGGAAGTTGAAATTTGTAGATTACTGCGAGAAACGGGATCTTTTTGTGGCTGGCGGGATGGAAAACATTCCCAACTTATATGATGTTTTAAGTAAAAAAGGTGTGAATTTCCATATATCTGACTGGCACTTACCGGATAAGGAAAACTATGCCGCCGCAGAAAAAGCCATTGAAAAGGGGAAAAATTTTCTCTTTGTCTATACAGCAAATTTCGATGGCGTATTACACGATAAAGCAGGCGACTTTGCCGCAGTACAGAATAAACTTGCCGAGATAAAAGATCATGTCACACATCTTTTCGCCAAAGCCGGTGAATATGCCAAAAATGTGCATTTTACAATAATTTCCGACCACGGCATGACTCCCCTTACCGGGACTGTGGATATTATGAGTAAAATAGAAAAAAGCGGTTTGGTATTCGGCAGAGATTACGGAGCCTGTTACGATTCTACAATGGCAAGATTTCATTATTTGAACGGGCATGCCCAAAGCGTGATCACGCAGATAATGAAAGAATTTCCCGGACACTTTTTGAGTGAGGATGAAGAGAAAAGATATGGGATATACCGTTCCGACCGGGCTTTCGGTGAAGGTATATTCCTGCTTGAACCAGGTATTCAGATCGTGCCTTCTGATATGGGGAGCAAACCCCTGAACGGTATGCACGGATTTGCGCCGGAAGATGAACACTCCTTTGCGGCAATACTTTCAAATACAGATTTACCGGCGTGGGTAAATCATGTTGCAGATTACTTTAATTTAATGATCGAAAGAGCAGGTCAATTATGAAGATACCATTTTTTAAAAACACTGTTACCAATTATTTTTCCATGTTCGTCCGTCTGGTGCAGGGGATTCTTGTTACCCGTTGGCTTATCAGTCATCTGGGCGAAGCACAATACGGATTGTGGGTCATGTTGTGGAGTTTTTTCAGCTACGCACTTTTGCTTGATCTGGGATTTGGTGTGGCAGCACAGAAAGTTACCGCAACGCAGTTGTATAAAAAAGATATTGAAAAATACAATCATACGGTTTCCAGTATATTTTTGAGCCATGTCAGTCTGGCATTGCTGATCCTGCCGTTGACTTTTGTCGGGATGTATTATATCCGGGAACTTTTCCATCTTCCGGCAGATGCCACGCCCGAATACATTTATTTTTGCCGTGAAGCATTACTTTTGAGCGGGCTTGCTGCAACGATCGTATTTCCCCTGGGAGTGTTCCCGGAAATTTTGGTGGGATTACAGAAACTTTATGTACGCAATTACATTATCATCATTTCCAAATTATTTGAACTTGCCGGGGTCATCTGTATTTTTGCATTGGGCTGGGGTTTATTCAAACTCTTGTTTTTCGTTATGCTGGTCATGGGCGCAACGCAGTTGGCAATGCTTGTTTCGGTCTGGAAAAGTATTCCCGGGTTCCGCATACGGTTGGCATTTGATAAAGAGGTGTTCAAAAGTATATTCCATTTTTCCAGTGCTGTTTACATTATTTCCATCGGTCGCATGGCCTGGGAACGGGGAATGTTCCTTTTGATCAGTATTTTCTGCGGTCTTGCTCCGGTTGGTGTTTTTCAGTTGGGCAGCCGCATACCATTTCTCATTCAGCAGATCGCCTTACCTTATGTGGAAAATATTTCTCCCATATCGGCATTGCTCCACAGCCGTAAACGCTCCATGCATCTGGCGCAAATATTGCTGCGTTCCATACGCTGGGTAAACTTTTTTGCAGCCGGGGCAACGGTTATGGTAATGATCTATGCCCCGCGTATTATTCTGCTGCTTTTTAACATTGACAACAGCGAAGCGGCGTTTATCTGCCGCCTTATGGTGCTTTTTGTCTACTTCCTGCTGGTCTGCCGGATCATTCCGGAAAAATTTCTCACCATGGCGGAAGAACACAAATTTCTTGCAAAGGTGCAAAGTTTTGAAAGCATCTTCTTTATTGTGATTTCCATTATCGGACTTTTGCTGAAACCCCATGAACTTATTGTTGTGTGGGCAATGATATTGACAAAACTGATCGGAACCATTATTTTCGTTCTGCCGCACCTTATCAAACGAACCAATATCAAAATACGTAATTTTATTTTGTATTCACTCTTTGAACCTGCTCTGCTGGCATTATCCACCGGCATGATCTGTTACTGGCAATACTATTTTCTCCGGGGCCAGATCCATGAATTTTTCCTCTTGGCGTTAGCAGGCATTTCCGGTGTTTTGATTTATTTTCCGGCACTTTACTATATGATGTTTGACCACGCGGAAAAACTCCGTTCAAAAAGACTCATCAATAAAGTTACCGGCAAGTTGCGGAGGGCATGATTTATGGAAATGCGATTTGAATATATCAATGGTGTTCTGGTTGCGCATGTGCAAATGTATCTTGATCATGTCGGAGCGGAAAACTTCAAATATGTTTTAAGTGAACGTATGAAAGAAGGCGAAAAAATCGTTCTGGATTTGGAAAAACTCATCAATATTGATAATTATGGTTTGGATGCTCTGCTGGCAATGGCACAAAAGGCAGTTGAAAATAATTCTGTGATCAAATTGACGAGAGTGAGTGCCGATATGCAAATCGTGCTGGATATTACCAAAGTGTACCGTGTATTTGATATCTACTCCACCATTGAAGAGGCTGTGGCAAGCTGTCAGGAGAATGAAGCATGATCTCTGTTTTGATGCGCTCTCATAATGATATAAAATATATCCGGCAGACTGTTGAAATGCTGCTTGCGCAAGAGTTGGATGAGGGAATGGAAATCATTTCCTGTGATGACCGTTCCACTGACGGCACAGCGGAGTATCTGGCAACTGTACCTGCCCTCCGCCGTATCGCTCCGCCGGAAGGCAGGTATGTGCCGGGAAAAACTTTGAATTATATGATCCGGCAGGCAAAAGGCGAAATTATTGTTTTTAATAACAGCGATGCCATCCCACAGAGCAGGGAATATTTGAAATTTCTCACACTGCCGCTCAAAGAGGCAAAAGTGGATTGCGTATATGGCAATCAGATCGCCCGGCAGGATGCCTTTCGGGTAGTCAGAAAAGATTATGAACGCGCCTTCGGCGATGGAATGATCTCCTCTTCCTGGGGGAATTTCTTTTCTCTGGTATCATCCTCGTTCCGGAAAAGTGATTTGCTTGCAAAACCGTTTAATGAACAGATCCAGTATTCGGAGGATGCAGATTGGGTAAGACGGTATTCTGCAAAGATCGCTTATGCTGCTGACGCAGTTGTTGAACACTCCCATAACTATACTTTGCAGGAGATAAAAAAACGCTTTTTCAACGAGGGTGTAGCTGATACGCAAATGGGGAAAAAGCCAATGAATATACTGCATTGCATCCGTTCCGTCATTGCCGAAACTCTGCGGGATTGGATTTATCTGGCAAAACATGGTGCGTTCAATGAATTTTTCTATGCGCCTCTTTACCGCTGTGTGCAGAAAGTCAGTTATTACCGGGGGACTCAACAATGAAAATAGCACATATCATCCGCCGTTTTACCTTCCGGGAATGGGGAGGAACTGAAAGTGTTGTCTGGAATATAGCTTTACAGCAGAAAGAACAGGGCTTGCTTCCGGAAATCATCTGTACTGCCGCATTGGATAAAGTTGGTTGTGAAGTCATTGACGGGATCACCATCAAACGTTTTCCTTACTTTTACCCCTATTTTCCCATGCCGGGAAAGGACAGACTTGCCCTGGATAAAAAAGGCGGCAATCCCTTTACTCCGGAACTGTTGAAATATTTGAGAGAAGGGGCTTTTGATATATTCCACATTCATGCCGGAGGAAGAATAGCCAATTACTCAATTAAACTGGGTAAAGCATTGCGTGTTCCCTGCATAATGAGTCTCCATGGCGGAGCTTGTGCCATTCCAGAGAACGAAATGAAATTGATGCTGAAACCATTGAAACACAAATTTTCTTATGGTGGGATTATCGACAGGGTGCTGAAAATGCGGAAAGCACCGGAAAGTCAGGCAGATCTGCTTCTGGCATTAAGCAATGAGGAAGTTGGCAAACTGAAAACATGTTACCCCGGGAAAAGAGTTGAATTGTTCCCTAATGGAATATTGCACAGGGAACTTCCGGACGCGGGAAGTTTCCGGAAGAAATATGGTATTCCGGAAGATAAAAAAGTTATCCTCTGCATCTCCCGGATCGACTATCAGAAAAACCAGAAAATACTTTTGGAACTGCTGAAAAATATCAGCGGCACCCACCTTTTACTCATTGGTCCGGTAACTGCCCGATGGTATTATGATGAAATCCTTGAAACAGCTGAAAAGTTGAAGGTAAAAGAACATTTGACCATTATTCCCGGCTTGAAACCCGACAGTACAGACCTTTTACAGGCATTGAAAACGGCGTATTGTTTTATTCTGCCCAGCCGTCATGAGCCTTTCGGGATCGCTGCATTGGAAGCGTTGGATGCACAGGTACCTTTGATCGCATCTGCCGTCGGCGGTTTGAAAGATTTTCTTATTGACGGGAAAAATGCTCTTTTGTTTAAAGATAACGATTGCGGAAGTCTCCTTGAAGCATATAATAAAATTGAAATGGTTCGTGAGGATCTTCTGGCAGGAAGCAAGGTTACTCTTCAAGAATACAACTGGCAGAGTATTGCTCTCAAATTGACAAATATTTACCGGGAGTTGCAAAAATGAAAAATATCCTTTACATCGGTAAATATAACGGCATTATCGGCGGGATTGAACGCTATATGCAGAAAAGTGCTGAACTTTTACGGAAGAATGACTGTAAAGTACATTATCTTTATATTGAAAACGGTGGAAAAGATCAGGAAGATTTTGCTGCAGCATTTGACAGTATAAAGAATTTTGCTCCCGGAGACAAAGAACTGCAAAATGCGGATATGGTGATACTTCATAACATTATTGATGTAAAGTATCTCAAGTCTCTGCCGGAAAATAAAACATTCTTTTTTGCCCACGACCACAATATTTACTGCCAAAGGCATCATTATTATACGCCCGTAGGCAGAAGAAACTGTCACTTTTCATACAATAAATGGATATGCAAACTCTGTTCGCTTGGAAGAAACCCTGCTCCGCCGCTGGTGGAGTACCGTAAATTTCCGGCATTGGTATTATCGGAGTTCATGGCAGAAAATTTGCGTAAAAACGGGTTTGAAAAAGTATTCAAACTACCGGCGTTTATTAAGCCAGCGGAACGCAAACATACTTTTGACGGAACATTGCATATCCTTTTTCTCGGTCAGCTGATACGGGGCAAAGGAGCAGATCTCATGTTGAGATCTCTTGCAAAACTGAATATTCCTTTTCTCTGTACCATTGCCGGAGACGGAAAAGACAGAATTGTATTGGAAAAAATGGTTGACAAATTGAAATTGCGTGATAAAGTACATTTTACGGGATTTGTCAGTGAGCCTGAAAAATTGTGGTCAGATTGTGATGTATTTTTCTTTCCGATACGTTGGCAGGAGCCTTTCGGTTTAGTCGGATTGGAGGCATTGGCGCATGGAGTGCCGGTAGTTGCCTTTGATCTTGGCGGTGTCAGAGAGTATCTTGATTTGGGAGAATGCGGAGTATTGATTCCTGAAAGAAATATTTCTGCGGCTGCAAAGAAGCTGGAAGAGTTTTATACATTTCCCACTTTGCTTCAAAAAGCCGGAGAAAATGGCTTGCGGATCGTAAAAGAAAATTTTTCAGAGGATAATTTTGTGGATAATTTCAAGAAAATTGCGGAGGGAATAAAATGAAAATACTCCTTTCTGCTATTCCGTTTGATAATGGGCAATCAGGTATTTCCGTCTATATCAGAGAAATTGTCAAGGCTTTGGAAGAGCAAGGCCATAAACTGACCCTGATCGTTGAAGATGACGGAGCAAAAGAATTTGACCGCTTTGAACTTATCCGGATAAAGAAACGCCGGGCATTGTTTTCCATGCTGTACAGTTTATTCATACTGCCGTGGCGTATCAACTGGAAAAAGTTTGATTTCTGTATTATGCTTGCCGCAAACCGGAGAGTGTTCTGCCGTTATCCCATATTTACCATTGCGGTCGTTCATGATTTATCACAATACCATGTACCGGTAAAATATGATAGATTCCGGATGTTTTACATCAAAAATATATTACCGTACTATGTCAGGAAGGCACAGAAAGTTGTTGCCATAAGCCAATCCACAAAAAATGATTTGATAAAATATTGGCATATCGCCGAAGAAAAAATCACAGTTGTCTATTGCGGGTTCACACCTCCTGCGGCAATGACAAGGGGGAAACTAAAGCAGATCCTTTACATATCGCGCATTGAGCATCCCGGAAAAAATCATTTGAATTTGTTGAAAGGTTTTGAACTTTTGCCGGAAAATCTGCGTGAAGAATATACTCTGGTCATGCCGGGGGCGGCCTGGAACGGCGCGGAAACGGTTTTTGAATATGCAAAGAAATCGCCCTGTGCAGAGAAATTCAACTTTACCGGATTTGTGGACTTTGGAAAACTCCCGGAACTTTATGCTCAAAGTTCCATGTATATATTCCCATCCAACTTTGAGGGGTTTGGACTTTCGCTGTTGGAAGCAATGTATGCGGGACTGCCCTGTGCCTGTTCCAATAATTCATCCCTCGGGGAGTTGGGGGATGGTGCCGCTGAATTGTTCGATCCGTCATCTCCGCAGGCAATAGCAGGAGCCATGCAGAAAATCCTGGAGAAACCGGATTATCAGAAACTTCTGATTCAAAAAGGCAAAGAAAAATCTGCCAATTTCAGTTGGCGGAATACTGCAAAAGGTTTGGTGGATGTTTTTCAATCCAAACAGGCAATAATTTTCGGCGTATCCTTCTTCCGGGGAACAATGACAGAAGCGTTGGAAAAAATAGATAATCTTATTAAGAGCAGACAGAATCATCATGTTGCTTTTATTAACGCCCATTGTTTGAATATTGCTTATAAAGACAGCAGATACAAGGAGGTGCTCAATACTTGTTCAGAGGTGTTTGCCGATGGGATCGGAGCAAAAATCGGAGCAAAGATTTTGGGCTATAAAGTGGAAGAGAATGTCAATGGAACAGATATGTTTCCCCTTCTTGCTCAAAAACCTTACCGCATTTATCTTTTCGGAGGAGCCCCGAAAGTAGCGGAAAAGGCATTGGAAAAAGCCAGAGCCATTGGCGGGGATGCCGTATTTGTCGGGTGCGCGGATGGATTCTTCAAAGAAAAAAGTGAAGAGGAAGTTTTTGCCGAACTGAAAGCATTGAAGCCTGATCTTGTTCTGGTCGCCCTTGGTGTACCCAAACAGGAGTTGTGGATCAATGAGCATCTGCAGGATTTTCCCAATTGCACAGCTGTCGGCGTTGGCGGGTTGCTGGATTTTGTATCCGGACGCATTCCCAGAGCCCCGTTGTGGATGAGAAAATGCAATATAGAATGGTGCTACCGGCTTTATAATGAGCCGATAAGATTATTTAAACGGTATATCATCGGAAATCCGCTGTTTATTGCGAGAGTATTCCTATATAAATCATGGAGACGAAAATGAGAAAAATTGTTACAGTCATTGCCTTTGTTTTTATTGTATTGAGCTTTACAGGATGTACCACATCACCTTATGATTACGGTACAAACTGGCTGATACGGGAAAATGATGTGCCGCAGTATCATTCCAGATTTGATTTGTTTTACATCGGCAGAGCCCCTGCCGGATATGGTGATACACATGATATCCAGTTCAACTGGACAAAGACTCATACCAACGATATTTTCGGACGGGGGGTAAGAGTTTTTGCTCCGGAAATCCCCAATCCCGATGTAAAAAATGTTTCAGAGGCATTGAAGTATTATCTTGAGCATTTTCACGAACCGGGGCATCCGTTTGTTTTACTTGCAGAAGGGAAAGGGGCGGACCTGCTTTATGCGGCAATGCAAAAGGTCAGCGATCTGACAGTGAAAAATGGTTTTATTGCCGCTTATTTGCCTGATATGAAGGCTAAAACAGCAAAGCAAATAGCAGATGATTTTTACTGGGATGATTTGAAAGCTGCTGAAAATGCAGATGATTATGGAGTGATCATAACCTGGACAAGCCGTATCAATAATGAAAAACTGGATGATCCGGCACTGAAAAAAGGAATTTACTGCATCAATCCTCTGAATTGGAAATTGGATGCCACACGCGGAACAGCCAAAGAAAATATCAAAGCAGTATTTTATATGCCTGAACATAAAAATATTTTCTGGCGCAAGGTGGAAGTAAAGAATTTTTGCGGAGCTGTTATAGATACAGAAAATGGGGTTTTGGATATCAACTGCCCGTTGCCGCTGCTGCATGTGATCAATGGCAAATTTTCCAACAACTGTATTTCTATTTTTGCCGGAAATATTGCGGAAAATGCCTCCCGCAGAACGAAAAATCTGATAAAGGACCGGGAATGGGAAGGAGTAAAGTAAATGAGTTTTTTTGACTGTCTGCCGTGTTTTATACTCAATCATTCGCCTAAAATCATCGTGTCGTTTGAAATGGATTTTTTGCGGAATTTATCTGCTTTTCAAAAAGCGGTACCGCAAAATGAAAAATTTACTTTGTTTTTGCAGTTGGGGTGGTCTGCTGAACTTCCGGAAGTTGCAAATGAGTTGAAAAACAGACTTGCCGAAGCTGAAAATATATTCCCGGAGGCAAGATTTATTATCCTTGCCAACTCCCCCGGAGAAGTGGAAGTTATCAAGGATTTCTGCGAGGTATATCTGGCTAATCACAATGCTTTTCTTGATCCTTCACGCTATCCGTTGGCAAAAAAGGGCAAACGCAAATTCGATGCGGTTTACATTGCCCGCATCACTCCATTTAAAAGGCATTTCCTTGCAGAGAAAATAAACAACCTACATTTGATTGGAAGTTATTCTGAAAAAGAAAAAGATTATTTCATGCAGACAATAAGCAATTTTTCTGAAGCCAGATGGAGTCAGAAGGTACCTTCTTTTTTCATTGGCAGAAAGATTTGCGAAGCTGCCTGCGGGCTTGCGCTTTCCGCCGTTGAGGGCGCAATGTTTTCCTGCGGAGAATATACACTTTGCGGTGTGCCGGTAGTCAATACCCGTAATCTGGGCGGGCGTGATACACTCCTGCCAGAGTTTGCTTTCCGTTATGCCGAGGAGACTGCCGATAGTGTAGCTGAAAATGTGGATCATTGGGTAAGAAATCCTGTTGATCCTTCTGAAATCCGTAATGGATTCCTGAAATTGGCAACGCCGCAAAAAGAACTGGTACAGGATTTGATCAATTCGATTGCCGGGAAAAAAGTTCAATTACCCCACAAATTGAACATAAGATGCCGCTTGCTGCCCCATACAAAATTACTGCATGGGATCCGCAGAATAAAATAAAGTTTTTTGTAAAAAAGTGAACATTTGTGACCTGTGATGATGCTACTGAATTTTGTGTAAAAAATATAAAAATGGCAGAATCATAAAAACAGGAAAAACAATATTTCAAAAAATTTAGAAAATATCGGCGGAAGCAATTACAAAAGTTGCACTTGCCGGGTATAGAAATAATTTCCGTCAGCTATGGATAACGGGAGACCTCTTTCCTGAATTGCCGGAAAAATGGCGGCACATCTGCAGATATGGGTATTTGCCTCTGAATTTGAGAAATTTTTCTTCCTTTCTTCTGCCTCTTACTTGAAAAAAAGAAAAATGGAAGTATTATAATGGGGTGTATATTAATATTATAAAAGAAGGTTTTTATGGAAATGATGTGCAGAAATATTTTTCGTTGGATGGTTCCGGTTCTTGTGATGTTTTTTCTTGTTTCCTGCGGGGAAAAGGAGATCCTCTCTGATGTGCTTTTAAGTCAGTGTCTCACCGAAGCAGAAAAGGGCAACTGGGAGGGGGCGGAAAAACTTTCCTCCGCTGTTCTTGCCAGAGACAAAAATAATATCCATGCCCTGATCCTGCAAGCTCTTGCCATGCACAATACCGATCGTTTACAGGAGGCTATGGACAGTATCTCTTCTGCAGTAAAACTTGCTCCCGGCAACTTTTATGCACAATATCTCAACGGGTATTTTGCCTATAAAAGCGGCAGATATAAAGAGGCTGTACGCCCCCTCAATATGGCACAGAATTTGAAGCCGGATGATCTCAATACACTCGTTCTTCTTGCCCAGACCCATTATAAATTGAAAAATGACCGGCTGGCCATTTCCTTTTACAAAAAATTGGCACTCCATCCCAAATACAAAAACAGTGCTACGCCTGTGAATGCTCTGGGTATCCTGTATTACCGTTCCAATCCCAAACTTGCGGAAATGTATTTCCTCAATGCGGCAAAGCGTGCCAAAGTACAGGAACACCCGCTTACTTCCTACAACAGTGCTGTTTTTTATGAATTGACCCGCAATAAAAAATCTGCCGTGGTGAACTACCGGAAGTTTGTTGCTGAAACCAAAGACAAAGCCGGGTTCGGGCCTTTGCGGGAAAAGGTCCTTCTCCATTTGAAAAATTTTTAAGAGCAGCATAACTTCCGGAACAGAATATGGGCGGACTTATTCCTGAAGAGATCATTGATGAGATCTCCACACGGGCGGATATCGTGGAAGTGGTACAAAAATATGTACCGCTTCAACGCGCAGGAAGCCGGTGGAAGGCCTGCTGTCCTTTTCATCAGGAGAAAACCCCTTCTTTTGTAGTCAATCCCGCCTCCAACTCCTGTCATTGCTTCGGTTGCGGTAAAGGGGGAAGTGTTTTCAAATTCCTTATGGAAATGGAAAACCTCTCTTTTCCCGAAGCTGCAAGGATGCTGGCAAGGTGGTATAATGTTATGATCCCCGAACCGGAACGGTTTACTTTCCATAAAGGGGAGAAAGTCAATACAAAAGAAAATTACAACATCCGGGAAAGATTATATTTACTGCATGAAAAACTTGCTGCATGGTACATGGGAAATCTGAAAAACTCCCGTAATGCAAAAGCAAGTGCCTATTTCGCCACAAGAAATATGCGGGAGGAAAGCGCAAACCGTTTTATGGTAGGAGCGTCTCTGGATGAATGGGACGGGATGATGAAATGGGCGGAACAGGAAAAATTCACTCTGGATGAGTTGAAATTAGCTCATCTTGTTTCTGAAAGCAGTAAGACCCCCGGCAAATATTTTGACTTTTTCCGCAACCGCCTGATGTTTCCCATCTGGGATGAACAGGTGAGGGTCGTCGGATTCAGTGCCAGGCAGATCGATCCCGCACAGGGCGGCGGTAAATATGTGAACAGTATGGAAAGCCCCATCTTCAAAAAAAGTAAACTTCTGTATGGTTTGAATTTTGCCAGAAAAAGTATCGGGGAGAAAAAATATGCCGTCATCTGCGAAGGCCAGATGGATGTGATTGCCATGCACACCGCCGGAGTGACCAATGCCATTGCCCCCCAGGGAACGGCTTTCGGGGAAGAACAGGCAAAGATCATCAAAAGATGCTTCTTTGACGGTAATATGCAGATCACTCTTGCCACCGATGCGGACAGTGCCGGGATCAAGGCGGCAATAAGGGATGCAGAGATCCTTCTGCCTATGGGGGCAAGTTTGAAAGTGGCAACTTTTCCCGGGGGAAAAGACCCGGATGAACTTTTGAAAAATTCCGGAGCGCAAGCCGTTGTGGATGCCGTGGAAAATGCCGGAGACTTTTTTGAATTTCTTTATGACCGTTTCACCAACGGCATACCTCCCTCCACGCCTGCGGAAAAGGCTTCCACTGCGGAAAAGATCCTGAAATATATCCGGCTTATGGATAGTACCATTGCGCAAGACAGTTACATTCAGTGGCTGGGCGATAAAGTAGGTTTATCCCCCGGAACCATCCGCAGTGAGATGAGCCGTCAGAATATTCTGCAGCAATCCGGTTTCCGGAAATATCCGGAAAGAAATTATGATGACGGTACAGAAGAATATACGGCACAAAAAGAAAAAAATGAGAAAAATCTTCCGGATTCTGAAAAAGATCCCCGTCTGCATCAGGCATTTGCCGAGTTGTTGAAAGTATTGCTGAAAAGTAAAAAATCCACGGAAAAAGCGGCGGCGGAACTTCCGGCGGAAGTAATGGATCAGGGGCCGTTATCTATCGCTGTGGAAACGGTCATTGAAGCACAGATCAATGGGGAGTGGCAGTTGGCTCCTTCTCTCATCACCAAAAAAATGACTCTTTCTTCCATGGAATCGCCGGAACTTGATGAGATCCTTGCTCATGCGGGGGAGGAAGAGAAGATCCCCGCCGCAGTTGAAGAGCCTTCACCGGAAACGCCGCAACAACCCATGTCAAGGCAGGAGGCTATGCGCAATGCCCGGGCGGAAGCAAAGTTGCGGGAACTGGGACTGCCTACTTCCGAACAGGCTCGCAACAATATGGCCGCGGTCAATGAGAAAAAACGGCGGAGGGAGATCGACAAGAAAACCGTGGAAGATTGTATTTTTGTGATCAGACGCCATTTCCTTACAAAAAAGAATCTGCTCCTGAAAGAAAAAATATTGAAGACCCCGCCGGGAAAAGCACGCAATGAACTGCTTATTGAGTCGGTTCTGCTTACAAGAGAGTTGATGAAACTCAATAATCCGGAATTTGAAATGAATATCCCTCCGCCGGTCCTTCCGCCGGAAAATCCTGCGGATAATGAAGATTTTTCCGGGGAAATCAATGCAAATCCCCAAGAGGAAACGGTGCCGGAAAATGCACAGGAAACTATGCAGAATATTTCCCTGCAGAAAGAGGAGGAATCCTTTGAAGCATACCGGGAAGTACCACCATCTGATTATCAGGAAGAAGAGCCATTCGTGGAAGAGGGAATGGAAGAAGAGATCATAGAACTGCCGGATATACTGCAATAAAAAGGAATGAAGATGAATATCGTGGATCTTACATGGGATTTTATCGGGGAAAGATTTGCTCCGGAGATCAGAAAAGAGGAAATTTTTTTAAAATCCGGAAAGACGGAATATACCGGGATCGTTTATACTTTCACCCATGACGGCATGAGTGGTACATATATAGATTTTCCCGGGCACATTGCCGAAACCGATAATGGGGTCACAGCGGAAAATTTTCCCGTAAGTGATCTGTACCGGATCAAGGCGGATGTGGTAAGGTTTCACAAGAAAAGCGGGGAGGGGGCTGTAACCGCAGAGGATTTACAGGGGAAACTGCCCATGACGGACGGGGAAAGCAAGGCTCTCATCATCAACGCTCTGGGGGAGAAAAATCCCAAAGATATTGAGGAAAGAAGCGTATATCTTTCCGACTGTGCCGTGGAGTGGATCATCAAACACAAATATAAGATCCTTGTGTCGGATATTTATGAAAGTCAGGCTCTGCACGGGGTTTTTCTCAAACTTTTTGCAGCAGGGATAAGTACAGTATGTATGCCGGTAAATCTTTATAAACTGCCGGAAACCCCTCTTTTGCTTACTGTCCTTTTTGCAAGAATGCCTGCTGTAACGCAACTGCCATGCAGGGTTGTGGCGGAATTTTGAAACATGGATAAAAACTGGATAAGTATTAAAAATATTACATGAAAAGGAGAAGAGATCATGGCTGAAATGACAAAAGAAATCCTTGCCGGAAAATTGCAGGGTTTGGGACTGGAAAAAGGGGATAAAGTACTGCTCCACAGTTCGTATTTAAGTTTGGGCGGCGTACAGGGCGGCCCGGAAAAGGCAGTGGATGCCTTTTTGGATGTTCTGGGGGAAGAGGGGACTCTTCTTGTTCCCATTTTCGGCTCACTGGGAGTGCTTACAGAGGTGGTCAGAAAACGTGCCAACGCTGTGATCGACCCCTGTCCCGTGGGAACTCTTGCCGCCATCGGTAAAGATGCGGCAACTCTCCTGAATGACCATTGGAAAGCCGATACAGCCCACGGAAAAGATACCCCCTTTACCCGTCTTGCGGA
>JAGBXB010000147.1 GCA_017629515.1 Lentisphaeria bacterium
CACTGACACCAGATGGGGGTATCGTTGTTGCCGATGGTTATATAGGTGTCTTCCATGGCATATTTTTCATTGAGTCTTTCATAAAGGTTCTTTGCCATAAGGTCAAGGAGTGCCGGATTGCTGATACAGGGATTGGGACAGACACCGCTTTTGATAAAGACCCTTTTTCCATTGATGAGAGGGAAATATTCCGGGTGTTCCTTATAGAGTTTTTCCGATGCTTTTGCACCCTGCCAACCGGTCATCATATCGGTAAAGATATGGGAGTTGCCGGGATTGATGTTTCTTTTGGCAGCAACAGATTCAAATTTATCTGCAAGGCGGGTGCGTTTGCCATTCTTATCCGCAAAAGTTCTTGCTCCGGCATAGGAGAAAAGATTGTTTCTTGTAAGGAATGTGCTTCCATTGATCTCTGCTCTTCCGGAAAGTTCCGTGGCGCACTGGTAGGTACGGTAACGCATATAAGGATTGCGGATAATGTTCTGTTCCGGAATGGAAATGGTTTTGCGGGAGGGATAATAGGTACCGTCTTCGCCGGGAGCAAGAAAGCGTACTCCGGCATATTTTTTCAATATTTCATAGCATCCATACAATGCGCCCCGGGGATTCTGCCCGATAATGCAGACTGTATTTTTTTTCACGGCAAGAGCAAAACCATCTTCTTTCAGTTTTTTTGCATCAATGCCGGAATTTTTCAGAAGGTCTTTATCGGCAATAGTCCCGATAAAAATATTATTTGCATTTTTCACAGCCTCATTTTTGACCGGGATCTTTGCCGTTGTGACCTTTTCAGTAAAAAGGGCAAGTTCCTTTGCGCCGTGGGCAAGGGGCAGGGGAGCTCCTTTTTTCACAACGATATTACATTGACTTTTTCCATCTTTAACAAGTTGGAAATCTGCAGTGCATGTAAAGGCGGCAAGCACAAGAGCCGCAAAAATAATAAAACTTTTTTTACTCATGTTTTTTCCTTATGATAGCATTTTACTTCTTAATAAGTCAGTTTGAAAGGCGGGTGGGAAGAATAGGAATTGTTGCCGCCAAGTGCTATATAAATTTTAGGATTGGCAAGCTGGGTGTTGTCATGCATATACTTTCTGTCGCTGCGGGTCCTGAATCTTCCCACTGCCTGAAGTTTCAGCATATCCACGTGACCGTCAACATACACAGTCGTACTTTTGTTGTCATGAGGAAATGCCGGAGTGGAAAAGAGACATTCCGCATCATTGACCCAGGCAAGTTCAGTTGTTCCAGCAGGCATGGTGGAAGGTTTGAATCCGCACCAGGAAACACCGGAAGTCCAGCCGAATGTGGCGGTATATTTTGCATTAAGGGAGGCTGTTTTGTAGGCGAGGTTTCTGGAAATGATCTCATTGAAAGAAAATTTTGACCATATTGTCTGACTGGCAACATCCCGCATTTCCGAGCAGGAAAAGACTTTCTCATTCTTTTTATTGATGTAACCGAGTGTTTCCAGATATCCGGTTGTCTGCAATTTTCCGTAAAGGGCATACTGGGAGGAAAAAGTCCAGCCTTTACAGTCATCCGCATAAAAAGTCATGATCATGGGGACTTGTTTACGGTTGTTGACACAGGCGATCCCTCTTGCTGTGGCTCTGGCTTTTGCCAATGCCGGAAGAAGCATTCCGGCAAGGATGGCGATGATAGCAATAACGACCAACAATTCAATCAGTGTAAACGGTTGTTTTTTTCTTTTCATTTTTTACTCTCTTTCATGTTATATGTTATTAAAATCGTAAACAGATTCCCTTTCGATGATCTTCGGACGGGTATGATATACATTGTATTCATCCGCAATTGTTTCCATTTCTTCTTTCAGTATCAGTCTGATAAGCAGACTGCCGTAGTCCGGAAGAAACTCTTCCACCGTGGTCAATGGGACAAATGTATATCTGGCAATATCCATATTGCCGATTCCTGTAACGGAAAAATCTTCAGGTATGCGTAAATTTCTGCTCCATGCAAGTTTCTGTGCTTTCGCCGCAATGGAGTCCGCAACAGTGATAAGGGCCGTTGGTCTTTCTTTTTCCGGCAGGTCAAGGATCTTATTTATCTCTTCTTCCGTATCTCCCTGATCACTGATCCAGTGCTGTTCAATTTTCAAACCACATTCTTTCATTCCCTGAAAATATCCGGTACGGCGGTCTTTGGCATAATGAAATGCGTGGGGAACTCCCAGAAAACCGATCCTGCGATGTCCTTTTTCAAAAAGATAATGCACCATGGAAGAGGTCATTGCAATATTATCCACATTCACCGCCGGGAAATTTCTGTGTCCGTGCTCAAAAGCAAAAACAAGATCAAAAGAATATTTTTCCGCAAGCTGAGCGGTTTTTTCCCTTATATCATGAGGCGTACTTAAAGAAATGACTTTGTTGATGCAGTTTTCCGCAATCAGGTGGAAGGATCTTACCAGATCTTTATGGGCAAAAATCTTTACGCTGTAACTGCGGAAAGAGGCTTCTGTTATGATCCCGGAAATGATTTTTGTAAGGGGGGTGACATTATGGATCTCTTCAAAATCCACGATCAACCCTATCGTATTTACTTTTCCCGTACGGGTCGCCGAAGCAAGCAGATTGCGTCTGTAACCAAGTTTCTGTGCATTATGCAGGATCCTCTCCCTGGTCTCCTGTTTGATCGCTTTGCCCCGGGGATGATCATTCAATACCCAGGAAACGCTGCAAGCGGAAACTTCCGCAGCGACGGCAACATCATAAATAGTAATTTTTTTTGCCATGATTTTTCTCCGGATATTGTTATCTAATCGGTTAGATAACAAATATACACCATTTTTACAGAAATACAAGAGTGTTATTTAAAATATCCGTACAGTGAAAATATCTGAAATCATTACAGGATAATCATTTCTCACGGCAGGAGCAGTTCCGCAGCCTGTTTGAACAGCAGAAGAGTGGGCATATAGTTGACACCATCTCCGATAGGCTCTCCGGTAAAAGGATTCAACTCCTGGGGAAACAAACTGTCATGATCCAGAAATGCCCGCATCCAGCGTTTCAGAAGCCGTTCCTTTTCATCATTCCTTCCGTATCGGGGAAGCCACATGGTTGCCCGCAATGCAGTAAGGGCCTGGGTATTGCTCCCCCAGCAGTTTTTGGGCAGATCCTTTACAAAGGAGGGATCGGAAATGGACACTGCCGGGAAAGGGAACGGAGTGCAGAATTCCTGCGGATCTTCAAAATATCTTTTATACTGCCTGTCAAATTCACCTTGTTCCACCACGTCGTTCAGGTAAAGGCGGGTAAGGTGTTCTGTACGGTATTTACGGAATTTTCCGGAGGAATCCACATCATAATAAAAATCATCTTCCTCATCATAAAGATATTTTTTTATGGCATCCTTTGTCGTTTGCGCCTTTTCCTGCCAGTATGCGGTATTATTTTCCTCCCCCAGAAGGGCGGCAATTTCACTTAAAGCAACTCTTGCCTGATACCGCATGGCGGAAAGATCCGGTGCAAGGATGGGCAGACAGGATACCCGGGGCATATTTTCCGCTCCTTCAGGAAGGTTTCTGGGCAAACCCCCGTCCATGACTCTGGGGGAGTTGTCGTGTCCGGTATCATATTCACAGAACATTTCCACCAGTCCCAGATTTTTGTGATCCCGGTATTGCCCCAGCCATCGATCAAATTTTTCTGCGGCATTGTAAATGGCACGGAACTCTTTTTCCCCTTTGTTCAGTTTTTTGGCGATCTCAAAAGCACACCGGGCAAAGGGCCATATATTCTGTATCTGTTTATAGCCGATTCTGCCGTCGGTCATCACTGCAACCGGAAAAAGTCCGTTTTCTTTCTGGTTTTCCATAAATAATTCAACAGCTTCCCATGCACTTTCCGGCGCAATATCCGCAAGAAAATACCAGTCCTGATTGTGTTCCATCCAGATCCCCGGATAACAGGCTCCCACCAGGGGAATGGGGGTTTTTCTTCCCGGCAAAGTATAAAGACTATCCTTTATTGCCTGCCGGACACTTTGAAGTTTTTCCCGGATAAGGGAGATTTCTTTACTGTTGAAGGAACTTTCTGCGATCATATCCTACTCCTGACGGCTGTTTATCTTTTCATATAATATACCTCACTCAAAAAAAAATGCAATCCGTTCCGGAAAATTTGCTTTCTTGAAAATCCCGGAAGCAAATCATTCCTCCCTGCATACAAACTTGTATTTTTACGGGGGAAAGAGTATATTATTACATTTTGACCGGAGCAAATATTTCAGGAGAAAATAATGATAAAAAACTTTTTTTCGGATGATACAAAATGTTATTCATTCCAAAAGATCTGTTCTGTCACCATTCCCATATTGTTGAGTATGGTCATGGAACATATCATCGGAATGACCGATACCGCCTTTCTTGGCAGAGTAAGTGAAGTGGCGTTGGGGGCATCCGCATTAGGGACAGTTTATTTCCTTGTCTTTTTCGTATTGGGAACCGGATTCAGTTTCGGCGTACAGATCCTTGTGGCAAGGCGCAACGGGGAAAACGATTTCAGAAAGATCGGGGAAATCTGTTATGCCGGAGGTTTTTTCCTTATCCTTTTTTCCATATTTCTTGCTTTTGCGGTAAAATATCTTTCCCCTGTTCTTTTGCCGTATATGATCCAATCGCCGGAAATATGTAAGGCAACCGGCGAATATCTGAATTTCCGGGCATACGGACTTATCTTTGTTTTTGCTTCTTCCATATTCCGTTCTTTTTATGTGGGGATCGCTTCCACAAAGATCCTTACGGTAAGTTCTGTTATCATGGTCTTATCCAATGTGTTGCTCAATTATGCTCTTATTTTCGGTAAATACGGTTTTCCCTGTATGGGGATCGGCGGGGCGGCTCTTGCTTCGAGTATTGCCGAGGGGATCGCTCTTGTGTGTTATATTTTCCATACCGTAAAATTTATTGATCTGAAAAAATACGGCTTCAATACTTTTTCCGCCCTTATGGATGCCGGGATCCTGAAAAAGGTTTTTTCCATCTCTTTCTGGATGATGCTGCAGCCGTTCGTTGCTGTGGGCGTATGGTTCCTCTTTTTCCTTGCGGTGGAGCGACTGGGGGAAAGACCCCTTGCCATCATCAATCTTGCCAGATCCTTATCCGCTCTGCCCTTTATTGTGGTACAGTCTTTTGCTACTGCGGCAAATTCCCTTGTAAGCAATCTTCTGGGTGAGGAAAAGCCCCATCAGGTGTGGCCTCTTATCGGCAGGATCCAGCTTCTTGCTTATGCTGTTGTTGTGCCGGTACTGCTTTTTTACAGCCTTTTCCCTGAATTGTGTCTGCATATCTATACTGACAACAGGGAATTGATTGCCGCCTCCATTGATACGGTATATGTGATGAGTGCAGCAAGTTTCATTCAGTGCGGTGCTTACATCCTTTTCAATTCTGTAAGCGGCACCGGTGCCGTAAAAGTGACCGTACTTATCGAATTTTTCAATCTGCTTCTCTATCTGCTTTTTGTCTGGTTCATTGTTGTAAAAATGCATCCCACTGCGGCGCAGGCATGGTCTATTGAAATCGTATATCAGGCAGTAACGGCCCTTTTGGCTTTCCTCTATCTTTTCTACGGCTCATGGAGAAATAAAAAAATATAGAGATTCCGCCCTTGAAAAACAGCAGGAATTCCTGTATAGTAATTCCCGTTACGGAACTGGATGGATAACAATACTATACAGGAAAGGAAGTCTTTATGCTTTACAACAAAGATTGTGTCACACAGCGTTCCATGCCCTTCTGGTGCGTAGGTTCCCCCCTTGCCGATCCTTTCGGCGGCGGTGTTATGGAAAAACTCGATTCTCTGGAAATTGCAAAAATCATTGCCTGGGCAGGGAAAGAAGGGTATATTGAAGCTACTTCCTACCACGATGATGATCTTGTCCCCTGGGATCCGGCAAATCCGGAAGATGATCTTGATCCGGATAGTTTTGCTTATAAAAGATTGCGGGAACTCAAAGCAATTTTTGATGATGCCGGTTTGGAAGTAAATTCCTCCATCTGCAATCTGCATGGACACAGTATGTTCCGCGACGGCGGACTTTGCAATCCCGATAAAGAGATCCGGCTTCTTGCACAGAAAAAAGTGGAACGCACTTTGCGTATCGGACAATTTTTCGGCGCAAAATATTTTGTATACTGGGTTGCCCGTGACGGGTTTGAAGTACCGGTCATCACCAAGTGGGACAAGGTCTATGATCATCTTGCCGAAGGCTTGAATCATGTGACAAGTTACATCCGGGAAAAAAATATGACCAACTATATTGCCGCAACCATTGAACCCAAACCCAATGAACCCAGAGGACAGATGTTTCTTCCTACAAGCGGACATGCGGTAGGGTTTATTTATGGAAAACTCAATGACCCCTCTTTCTGGGGTGTGAATCCGGAATTGCTGCAGCATGAAAGTATGGCATTGATGAATGCGGTAATGACCGTAAGTTATCTTTGCAGCATGGATAAACTTAAATTCCCGCATTTCGGCTGCCAGATCAAAGCCCAGTTCGATAACGATTTCCCCCCGCTTGTGGGACCCGAAGGTCTGAAAGAAACGGTAATGATGTTCCATGCTCTCAACTCTATCGGCTGGAAAGGCGTGGTGGAATATGATTGCCACATGCTCCGTGCCGAAGGAACTCCGGAAGAGGCGGTACAGGCCAGAAAACAATTTATCATAGATTGTACCAATGCTCTGGAAATCGCCCTTGATCTGGCAAAGAGGATCACCAATTCTTCCGTATATCCCTCCCAGTCGGCGGCGGATCTTGCCTCCATAAGAGAGATGTGCGCTTTACCCGAAGCAAAACTTGTGCGGTAAAAAGGAGAAAAAATGCTGTATCTCGGAATCGATGCCAGTACGCAGGGAGTCAAAGGAGTTGTGATCGACCCGGAAAACGGCAGGATCGCAGCACAAAGCAGTGTGAATTTCGGCAAGGATCTGCCTCAATATAACTCCCCGGAGGGGTATGTATATAACGAAGACCCCCTTATAAAACATGCCGATCCGGGTATGTGGCTGGATGGGCTGGAACTCATGTTGAGCCGTCTTGCGGCAGAAAATGTGGATATGGGAAAAATTGCCGCCCTCTCCGGTTCCGGTCAGCAGCATGGCTCTGTGTACCTCAATAAAAAGGCATCCTCCGTTTTGGCTGCTCTCCATCAGGGAAAATCCCTTGCGGAACAGTTGCAGGGGACTTTTTCAAGGAAAACTGCGCCTTTATGGATGGACAGATCCACACAGAAAGAGTGCAGGGAACTTGCCGCCAAATTCGGCAACGATTTGCAATATATTACAGGCAGTCCCGCTACCGAACGCTTTACCGGTCCCCAGATCCGTAAATTTTACCGGGAAGATCCTCTTGCATATCAGCAAACCGATAAGATCCATCTTGTCAGCAGTTTTTTGTGTTCTGTCCTTATCGGCAGGCATGCTCCCATAGATTACGGTGACGGTGCAGGCATGAATTTATTGGATCTGCATAAACTGGAATGGGACGAAGAGATCGTCTCTTTCACTGCCCCCTCTTTAATGGAAAAACTGCCCCCGTGTGTACCATCCGGTACGGTTGCCGGCAATCTTTCTTCCTATTTTGAAAAATATGGATTGAAAGCAAATATCCCTGTGATCGTCTGGTCGGGGGATAATCCCTGCAGTCTTGTGGGGACAGGGTGTGCGGAAGCGGGAACTGCCGGGATCAGTCTGGGGACAAGTGATACAGTTTTTGCCACCATGGAAAAATATGAACTTGATCCGGAAAAATGCGGACATGTGATGGGCAATCCCGCAGGGGGATTTATGAGTCTTATCTGTTTCAGCAACGGTTCGCTTGCAAGAGATGCCGTCCGCAGGGAGATCGGGGCAACATGGGAAGAATTCGACGCGCTGGGAGCATTGGCTTCTGCCGGGAGCAATCAGTTGATGCTTCCTTATTTTCAGCCGGAGTCCACTCCTCCTGTACTTCAGCCGGAAGTAAAGTACAATTTCAATTATGCTTCCGCCCGTCCGGAGGAAAAAGTAAAGGCTCTTCTGGAATCCCAGGCTTTGAGTATGCGGAAACATACTATGTATTTAAGTGAAAAAATAAGAAAGATCCGTCTCACCGGAGGGGCTTCTCTCTGCGGAAGTTTCCGGCAGATCATTGCAGATGTATTTCAGGCGGAAGTGGAGACTATTTCCGTAAGCAATTCTGCCGGACTTGGAGCGGCAATGCGCTCTGCAGCGGCAGTGGGGAACCGGTCGTTTGCTGAATTGAATTCTCTTTTTACCGCACCGGAGGAAGTGGTATTCCCCGATCCCTCCAAAAAAGAGTTGTATGAAAAAAGCCTTATGCTTTATGGGGAACTGGAATAAAAAAAGTTTGTTCCTGTGTAAAAAATGTTATCTCATTGTAAATTCAATAACTGAAAAGGAGTTTCTTATGTTGAAAGGTATTCCGGAAATCATTCCGCCTGAACTGCTTAAAATCCTTGCTGAAATGGGGCACGGGGATGAGATCGTTATTTCCGACGCGCATTTTCCCGCTTACAGTATTTCTGACAAAGTCGTTCATGTTGGGAGTGTTCCCTCTCCGGAAATGCTGAAAGCAATATTGAAACTTATGGAACTGGATCAGTATGTGGAAAAGCCTGTTATGCTTATGCAGGTGGTTCCGGGGGATGAAGCCGATCCGGAATTTCTTGATGAGATCCACTCTGTACTGGGGAAAGATTCCTCCCGTATCGAATACATTGAACGCTTTGCTTTTTATGAGCGGGCAAAGAGATCCTATGCCGTCGCTGTTACCGGGGAAAAACGCAAATACGGTAATATCATTGTGAAAAAAGGCGTGACCTTGCCGTAAGAAAAAAAAGATGGGTTCAGCAGTCCTTTTCTGGATTTTTTGTTTGAAAAATATAGACAAATGTTGTTAGAATAATGTCATTTTGTGCTTAAAAAAAGAACTGCGTGAAGCAGTTTTTTTTCTTTTTTCTTCTTGAATGATACAAATATTGTGCTAATGTGAATATAGATGCAGAACCGGGAGAATGATTCTTCCTTAAACAAAAAAATAAAGGTAAGGAAAATGAAAAATCTTTACAATGACTTTATCCGGGAGATCGACGGCGATTTCCTTATGGAACACACCGAAAAACTCTGGCAGTGTGAATTCGGTCAAACTTTTCAGGATTATCACAAAGCCGCCCGTTATACTTGCGATCTTATGAAAAAAGCCGGGATCCCCAACAGCGAAATCATCATGTATCCCGCAGATGGAAAAACCTGTTACAATGATGTGCGTATGCCTGTGGCATGGGATGCTTCTATTGGAAAATTGACTCTTCTCAATTCCAAAGATACCTATGTAAGCGGAGTTTACGGAACGAAAAGTGTTTCGGGGAAAGTTGTTGCCGATTATAAGGAACACCCCTTCCATCTTATCAAAGGCTCTGTTTCCACGCCTCCGGAAGGAATGGAAGTACGGATCATTACCGAACAGCAGTTCCTTGCCGGGGAAAATGCCAAAGGGGCACTTGTGATGCTGGAACCCTTCACCCATCACGGCGGAATGACTCTGCGGCCCATCCTTGATCGTGGCGGGCTCGGCTATATCACCGACCGTATCGGCGGACGCTATGATAATCCCGACAGTCTCTCCTGGATCAATGCAGGTACAGAGGGGAGAGGCTGGCATGTTATTGCCGATGACCGGCCTTTTATTTCCTTCAGTGTCTCCCCCCGTACAGGGGATTATATCCGTAATTCCGCCAAATCCGGCGGGCTCATGGCACTGGTGGAATGTGATGGAAAAAGATATAATGGGGAACTGCCTCTCATTACAGGATTCATTCCCGGTAAAAAGAAAGAGGAAGTCTGGATCTATGCCCACATGTACGAGCCTTTGAGTGATGACGATGCCAATGGGATCGTAGCCGGAATCGAATGTGCCCGCCGGATCATGGCAAAAGGTACACCCGAATATTCCATCCGGTTGGTCTTTGCCATGGAATTATATGGCTATATGGCGTATGTTGCTTCCAGAGGAAATTATTTGCGCGATCAGGTTATCGGCGGATGCAATTTTGATGCTCTCGGTTGTGTAAAAGGGGCAGAATTGATGTGTTTCCCTGCTTCCGATGCGTCTCCTTTCTTCGGAAACAGTATCATGCAGGAGCTTATCGAGAAACTCGATGGCAGTTCCAATGCAATGAAATGTATTCTGAAACCCAGTGCCAATTTTGATGATATGAGTATATGCGATCCCACCATCGGCGTTGCTTCCGTATGGCCAATCGGCGAGTTCGGGGATTGCCACCACAGTTCCGTGCAGACAATGGATTTTATTGATAAGGAAACCTTTATCCAGGGAACAGCATTCAATACGGCGCTTGTATATGCTTTTGCCAATCCCGCAGAAGCAAATCTTGCCGAAGCAGGTAAAATCGCCATCGCAAATCTGAAAAGGGATGCGGCAAAAGTCAAAGAAAAATCTTTCGGGAATCCTGCAAAATATTTTGCCCGCCTTGGAGAGATCCAGCGGCATATCCTGGAAGATTTTAAACGGGTCTTCGAGGCAGATAAAGTAGACTCCCTGCTTGCGGAATTTGATAAGGAATATGAAAAAATTTCCGGAGATTTTGAAGATCAGGAATCCGGGGAAAATGTGTGGAGAAATATTGCTTCACAGATGATCGTGAAACGCAAAGGATATGGTTTCCCTCATAATCTGGTGAATATCCCTGATGACAAAGGTACAGGCTCAAGACCGCACCTTCCCGATGGCGTGATCTACGGGCATTTTTCCAATATCCTTGCTGCCGTCGACGGGAAAAAAGATCTTGCAGAAATTATCCGCCTTGCCGAATATGAAAGAAAATCCCCCATTGCGGAAAATAATATCCGTAAATATGTAAATGCCGTCAATCTCCTTGCCGATCACGGGTATCTGGAAGTGATAAAAAGACCGGTTCTCACGAAAAAAGATTTTGTGGAAAAATTGAGAAAAGTGGGAATCAAAGAGGGGGATGTATTGCTTATTCATGCATCCACCGGCAACTTCGGTTATGTGGAAGGGGGCGCATGTACTGCCATTGATGCCATTAAGGAAGTTATCGGAGAAAAAGGAACAGCACTTTTTGCTGCATTCACCCGTCCTTATATATTTTTGGGCGGCGTAAATAAAGGATGGAATTTCCGGCCTTATGAGGAAAAGGATTTAAGACAGATCAATACAGGAAATGTGGTAAGGACTCTGTTGGCAAAATATCCGGATACGGTGAGAAGTAAACACATCTCCCACTCCTGGGCGGGCTTCGGACCGTTGGCGGAAGAGTGCCTTTCCGCCCATGGTGCATACGATCCGCCCTGTTCATTGAATTCTCCCCTGGGGAAAGCAATGGAAAAAGGTGCGAAGATATTGCATCTGGGGTCAAGTATTGCCACTACCACCTTTTTGCACATGATCGAAACTGTAACGGATGCGGAATTTCTTGCTACAGGTATCTGTCAGGAACAGTTGGCAAACGGAAGGATCAAAACAGTTGCAATAGATCAGCATTTACCCGGGCACCGGGATTTCTACATTGGTTTTCAGGCGTTTGAAAGCAAGTTCTTTAAGAAAGCAGTTGCGGAGGGCTTGCAGATCAACCGGGAGAAACTGGGGATCGGGGAATTGCTCCTTATGGACAGCCGTCAGTTGTTTGATATTGGCTGCCGGATCGCAAAAGAAGATAAGAGACTATTTCTTTGTGATGATGAAAAATGTCAGTTCTGCAGTAAGTTTTAATCTGTTATATTGAGAAAAATGACGGTAAAAGGTGGAAAAATCTTCTTTTGCCGTCATTTTTTCTGAATGGATTTGACAAACGGGAAAAATGGTATTAAATTAAGAGACCAACAGGATAAATTATTTTATTGGAGAGATGGTCGAGTGGTTTAAGGCGGCGGTCTTGAAAACCGTTGAGGCGTCAAAACCTCCGGGGGTTCGAATCCCCCTCTCTCCGCCATTTTTGTGCTCAAATTTTAACAAAATATCCCCACTTTTCCCCACTTGGGGTTGCAAAATGCCCATTGTTGTGCTATAATCAGCCATAACCTGTTATTTTAGGTATTCGTATGGCAAAAGCAAAAAACAAGGTTGAATCAGTGAAACTTGAATTC
>JAGBXB010000017.1 GCA_017629515.1 Lentisphaeria bacterium
TATGGATATTGAGTTTTTCCGCAAGAGGAACAACTCTTTTGAGAGAAGCAAGAACATTATCCCACACATGTTTATAAGGGATCACCGGACGGGAGGGATCCCAGGCGATCCGGGTGGCTCCGGGTACGACAAGGATTGTTTCAGCTCCGATCCATTTGGCAATATAAAGATATTTTTCCGTAAAGGCGATGGCTTCTTCCCGTTCCTTTTCATCGGCAGCCCCCATATTACAGTTCCAGCCTGCGCCGGAGGCAAGAGTACGCAAACCCACATTTTTACTTTTTGCGTATGCTGCGATTTTTCTGCACTCTTCTTCTGTGATGTCAACGGGAAGCACATCCCCGACGGTAAGTTCCACTCCGTCAAGACCTTTGGAAGAAGCAAAATCAATAAATTCATAAGGCGTCTTTTGTGCGTCAAAGCCGCCGAATACCCAGTAATTCAATGCTTTATACATAATAAAATTCCTTAATATTGGATTTCAATGCGTTTGCCTTCTTCCACAGAACGCTGTTCGGCAGCAGTTACCTTAAAGGCGTCGTGGATGGAATCAAAGGTCTGGAAACGGTCGGGGGTGATATTCTTTTTGATGCAATCCACAAAATATTTGAGTTCCACATGCCAGCCGGTGGTTGCTTCCACTGCAGGAGTTTCGATCCTTCCATCGTTCCAGTAGATTTTGAACCCTTCCGCCATCAGCCGGATGGTGGCTTTTTCGCAAATCACCTGGAATGTCATTTCAAAGGGCGTTGTGGAGGGTGCGCCCCAGCAGCCTTCGGCTTCCACAACTATATCATTATCATAATGATAGAATGTGATCACATGGTCGATGCCATTTTCCCTGCTTACGATGCTTCTTCCGATACTGGTCACGGCATTGGGTCTGCCAAGCAGATAAACGATAAAGTCTGTATCGTGGGTGTGCATATCCAGCAATGCGCCGCCGGAGCGTTTGCCATCCATGAACCAGTCTTCCCAGTGTTTACCGGCAATGGAGGGGGAAAGACGGCGGAATGTAGCGGAAAGAACTTTGCCGAAAGAGCCTTTTCCGTACTCTTTTTTCAAATAATCATATTCCGGCCAGGCACGGACGCAGAGACCGAAATTTACATATTTTTCCGCACTTTTCACTGCTTTTTCCAGTTCCGCACTCTCTTCAAGAGTTCTGCAAAGAGGTTTTTCTGCAAAAACATGTTTTTTTGCGGCAATGGCGGCTTTCACAAGGTCTGCATGATAAGGAGTGGGGACGCAGATATCCACCATATCCACATTGGGATCATTGATAAGATCGAAACCGGATTCATATACCTTTACCCCTGTAAGGTCAAGGGGTTTGGAGTTGTCGGAATTTCCGATATTTCCTGCCACAGAGGAAATATCCCCTCTGCGTTTTCTTTCATCCACATCCGCAAGTGCGGTGATGACTGCATCCGGGTTGGCTCTGTGGATGCCGAAATGCGTACTGCCCATAAATCCGAGTCCGATAAGACCGATCCTTACTTTTTCCATGGTATAGTCTCCTTTATTTTGGTGAAAGTATATTTGTGCTGAAATATTATACTTGACAAATGCAGATTCTGCAATAGATTATATGGCAAAAAAATGGATTATAATGCAAAAGATTGCAAAAAAGGATAAAAATGTCTCAAAATCTCTCATTCAATCTGATCCTGAAAGAAAGAGTACAGAAATTGCTGGATGATTTTGCTACGGTAATGAATGTGCATATTGTTTTTTTTGATCCTGACGGTGTTCCGTTGCGGCGGGGGAGGGGGGAGGAGTGTTCTTTTTTCTGCAAAAAAATGCAGAAAGAATATTTTTCCTATTCTGACTGCTGCCGTCTGGATTCGGTTATGGAGAAAAAGTGTGCTGCAAGCGGAAAATGTGAGTCTTATATCTGTCACGCTTCTCTCGGGGAATCTGTGATGCCGGTAGTTGCCCCCGGCGGACTGCTTCTGGGGTTTCTTATGTTCGGGCAGTACCGCTGTCAGAAAGATTTACCCTCTTTCCTGCTGAAAAAAGCGGAAGGAAAGGGCGAAAGGGATACAGTAATAAAGGCGTATGAGGCATTGCCTTATTATAATGATGAGGCAGTAAAAAAGATGTCCGGACTTCTGGAAGTATTGGTGGATTATATCGTAAAGTGTGAACTTGTCACCAGCGGAGAGGATCACTTGTTTACTGCCCTCAATGAATATATCAGTCAGCATTTCCGGGAAAAACTTACTGTGACAAAGGCGGCAAAGGAGATGGGGAAAAGTGTTTCTTCTCTTTCTCACTGCCTGCGGGCAAACCATCACCCCTCTTTTGTGGAACTTCTTACTATGCACCGGCTGGCACATGCTGAAAAATTATTGCGTGAGTCTCCGCAAATGCGTATAGGGGAGATCGCCAATGAGTGCGGATATCCCGATCCCTATTATTTTTCCAGAATTTTCAAAAAATATAAAAAAGTCCCTCCCGGAAAATACGGAAAGAGAGTTGGTTTGGCTGAATAAGATTTGCATTTTGTTGCAGGTGAATGTATATTGACAAAAAAAAGAAAGGATATAGTATGGAAGAAACAGAAAGAATGAATGAAAATATACCGGAAAGCAGAAAGAAAAAACTTTTCCGCAATGGGGCAATCTTTTTTGCCGCAGTTCTTGCCTGTGTTATGGCGATGTGTTCCTGTGTTTCCCGGAATATGGGGGAACTGCCTCCGGAAAAGGATCAAAAGAAATTTTCTCTTCTTTCCTATTATAAGGATGGAAGATTTGTAAACGGGGAGGAAATCAAAATTTTTCCGAAGAGCGATAAAAAGAAAAAAAGAAGATGGGGAATGTTCCGTTTCCTTTTCCAAAGTAAAAATGCTCCGGAACATCCTTTGCCCAAAGTAACCCTTTCCCCGGAAGATTTCAAAGGAAAAAAAGATGATTTTTCCGTCCGCTGGCTGGGCCATTCCTCATTGGTTTTTGAACTTGCCGGAAAGCGTTTTATGACGGATCCTATATTCGGTAATGCTGCCCCTGTACCGTTTGTGGTGCGCCGTTATACAGAAAATCCCATGAAAATAAAGGAACTGCCTGAACTGGATTTTGTGATCATTTCCCACGATCATTACGATCACCTGGAATATGATTTTGTGAGGAAGATCCGTTTTGAAAAATATCCCATCGTTACCGCACTGGGGGTGGGGGCGCGTTTGCGTTCCTGGGGGATAGAAAAAGACCGGATAAAAGAATTGGGGTGGAATGAGTCTGTTACCATTGGCAACATCAAAGTTACAGCCGTCCCCTCCCGGCATTTTTCCGGCAGAAGCTGGAAGGATCGTTTCCAGACTTTGTGGGCTTCTTATGTGATCGAATCTGTACCGGAAAAAGCCTCCGGAAAAGAATCAAATGGAAAAAAAATCTTTTTCGGCGCAGACTCCGGTTACGGGAAACATTTTGCCGCGATCGGAAAAGAGTATGGTCCATTTGATCTCGTCTGTCTGGAAATCGACGCCTGGAACGAAAACTGGCCCTATAATCACATGTTCCCCAGGGAAATGCCGCTGGCATTCCGGGATCTGAAAGGAAAACTTTTCCTCCCCATCCATTGGGGGGTATTTGACCTTGCCATGCACAAGTGGGATCTTTCCATCGGCGAGATCGTGAAAGAGGCAAAGAAAAATAAAATACCTTACTTTACACCTCTTATGGGGGAAAAAGTTGTTCTTACTGAAAAAAATCTGCCGCAAAAAGAGTGGTGGAACGCACTTTCCAATTTGAAAAAATAAAGATTTATGCTACCTTAATGCTGCTTTATCAAAAAAATGGAGAAAAAGATGAAATTATCAGTCCTTATTCCTGCATATAATGAAGAAAAAACCGTGGATCATATTATTTCCTGTGTGAAAAATTGCGGTATAAAAGATCTGGAAATCGTTGTGGTGAATGATTGTTCCACCGATGGAACGAAAGAAGCATTGGAAAAGTATGCTTCCGATCCTGCTATGGTCATTCTGCACCATGAAGTCAATAAGGGAAAAGGGGCTGCCATCCGTACCGGATTGGCAAAAACTACCGGGGATGCTGTTGTGATCCAGGATGCGGATCTGGAATATGACCCTGCGGAACTGCCCCGGCTTTTTCAATATTTTGAGGAGGGGAAAGCGGATGTGGTCTATGGCAGCCGTTACAGCGGCAATGCCGGTCAGGTCGACCGTTACTGGCATTATGCTGTAAATGCTTTCCTTACAAGGTTGTCCAATATGCTTTCCAATTTGCGTCTTACGGATATGGAAACATGTTATAAAATGATCCGGGGCGACATCTTCCGTTCCATACCTCTTACTTCCGACAGATTTGGTATTGAGCCGGAAGTTACGGCCCGTCTTGCAGATATGGATATAAGGATTTTTGAAATTCCCATCAGTTACAAACCCCGTTCCAATGCCGAAGGCAAGAAGATAGGTTGGAAAGACGGGGTCATGGCAATGTGGTATATTGTGAAATTCAATCTTTTTTCCTGAAAGAAAGAGAAGGACGGGAAATACCCTGCCAGTTCACATCAGGCTTGATTTCCCGGGAGTTCTCTCATAATTCCCGTTATTCGCAACTCTCATAAAACCAGTCCCCATCCGGCAATATCCAGCCGAATGGGGTTACTTTTTTCCATCAGTAGATAAAAAGCATTTCCCTGTATTTGGGCAGGGGCCATTTTGTATCATCCACAAGTACTTCTACCGCATCCACCGCCTGTCTTGTTTTGGCAAGTCCCTCAATGATGCCGGAAGTATCTTTCCCATCCATGGCTTTGGCAAGAGTATTACAGGCTTTCTGAAGAGCATCCAATGCTTTGCCTGTTTCTTCCACATTCTGCTTTATTGCGGAAAGTCCGTACTTCAATTTCAGGGAGGAAGCATCTTTCAAGGCGGCAACATTGGCAGCATATTCTGATGCCGCAACAGGCAGGATCATACTGCGGGCAATATCCAGCCCGATCCCTCCTTCGATCCGGATCTTCCGTACATATTCTTCCATAAAGACTTCGTAACGGGAGGTCATTTCCGCAGGGGAAAGTACTCCATATTTTTCAAAGAGGGCAAGATTTTCCTCTTTCAACAATACTTTCAGAGCCGAGGGGGTATCTTTCAAGTTGGGTAAACCTCTTTTTTCCGCTTCTTTCACCCAGGAATCACTGTAATTGTCTCCATTGAAAAGGATTCTTTCATGTTTGGCAAAAATATTTTTCAAAAGTTTCTGCAAACCCTCATTGAATTTCTTTGCCGGAAGTTTTTCCAGTTCATCTGCAACAAAATCCAGAGATTCTGCCACAATGGTATTGAGGATCATATTCACACCTGCACAGGATTGACTTGAACCCGGACCGCGGAATTCAAATTTATTTCCTGTAAAGGCAAAAGGACTTGTTCTGTTTCTGTCCGTGGCATCCCGGGGCAATGTGGGGAGAGTATCCACTCCGATACGCATGGAGCCGTGAGTATGTTTTTTCTCCCCGGCTTTCCCGGAAATGATCTGATCGATCACATCTTTAAGCTGATCGCCCAGGAAGATGGACATAATGGCAGGCGGGGCTTCATTGGCTCCGAGACGGTGGTCATTGCCTGCTCCTGCTGTTGTTGACCGCAGGAGATCCCCGTGGAGATCCACTGCCCGGACGATGGCGGCAAGGACGGTAAGGAAAAGAGCATTCTGCCGGGGATCATTGCCGGGTTCAAGAAGATTCTGTTTGCCGTAAGTGATCCCCCAGTTATTGTGTTTCCCGCTGCCATTGACGCCGGCAAAGGGTTTTTCGTGCAGGAGGCACACCATGCCGTGCCGGTCTGCGACCTGACGCAGAACTTCCATGACCAGCATATTGTGGTCAACGGCAAGGTTCATATCCTCAAAGATGGGGGCAACTTCAAACTGGGCGGGAGCGGCTTCATTGTGTCTGGTTTTTGCCGGGATCCCCAGTTTCCACAGTTCAAATTCCACCTCTGTCATAAAGGCAAGGACTCTGGGTTTGATAGAGCCGAAATAATGATCTTCCAACTGCTGATGTTTGGCAGGCGGCGCACCGAAAAGGGTTCTGCCTGTCTGGATGAGGTCGGGCCGGTGGAGATAGAAATTTTTGTCCACAAGGAAATATTCCTGTTCCGCCCCCAGTGTAAGGGTCACATGTTCTTCCGGAAGACCGAAACATTTTGCAAATCTTGTCATGGCTTTCTGCATCGCCTGAACAGAACGCAGCAGAGGGGTCTTTTTATCCAGAACTTCCCCGGTATAGGAGCAGAATACGGTGGGGATACACAAGGTGGCACCGTTGGAATGGCGTTTGATAAAGGCGGGACTTGTGGGATCCCATGCCGTGTAACCGCGGGCTTCAAAGGTACAGCGCAAACCGCCGGAGGGGAAACTGGATGCGTCCGGTTCTCCCACGATAAGGTTTTTGCCGGAAAAAGTCATGATGGCGTGTTCTTCCGCCATATCCAGAAAGGAGTCATGTTTTTCCGCTGTTCCGCCGTTAAGGGGCTGGAACCAGTGGGTAAAGTGGGTTGCCCCTCTGGAAATTGCCCATTGAAGCATGGCATGAGCCACGTCTGCGGCAATGGTGGGATCAAGGGGGTGATTTTCTTTGAGTGTGGCAAATAATTTCTGTGCAACGGATTTTGGCAGGAATTTCTGCATCACTTCCGCATTGAATACATCTTCCCCGTAGCAATCAATGCTTGCTTCCACAGCTTTCATGGGAGCAGGGGCAGGGCGGTCTGCCACTTTTTTTATGGCATGATTTCTGTTGCCGTTACTCATAAGGACTCCTTGGACTTTTTCAGTATTTCAAAAAATTTTCCCATTAATATACATTTACTTGCCCTTCAATGCAAGAAAAGTACCTATGGGGGGAGCATTTTTTTCTTTTTTCTGTAAGAAGCGGGCGTCATGCCGTATTTCTGCTTGAAAAAGCGTACAAAGTAACTTGCATCGGGAAAGCCGGAGCGTTCCGCTACAGTGGAGATGAGGTGATCACCTGTTTCCAGCAGACGGCAGGCTTCTGCAAGACGCAGTTCCTGTAAGTGATTGTAGGGGGTATCACGGAAGATCCTGTTCCAGTAACGGAAAAGAGAGCGCAAGGAAAGTCCGTTATCTGCTGCAAGAAGATCCAGAGAGATCTTTTCCCGGAAATGCAGTTGGAGAAAGGAGGCGATCTTGCGTATTTTTGCCTCATGGAAATTTTCTGTACTTTCCGGACTTTGCCGGGAGAGAAAAAACTCCTGCAGCAGGGAAAAGCTGAGCAGATCGATCCTGTCGGCATTGCCGGGTTCTCTGGTATGGTCGGCAAGAATAGAAAGTTCCTCCATGATACTGCGGATTTTTGGGGTGATCTCCAATTCCCGGCAGCATTTTTCTGCAAGAATTTCTTCCGGCAGAAAGTTCTGCCAGGATATTTTCCGGAAAAATTCTTCCAGTTCCGGTAAGGTATAGATGAGGTAGAAAGCGTTTCTTCCTTTTTCTGAAACGATTTTTCTTGCTCTTCCGGGAACTTTCACAAGAAGATGAGGAAAAGGAATATGATACTCTTTATCTGCAAAATATTCTTTTGCATAGGGCGCAGGGGAACTGATGCGGAGACAGAATTCGATCATGTCCGAATATGTGGTGCATCCTGTCAGATCTTTATGATTGAAAACATGCCCGAATGAATTTACTTTCGGAACGATATTCAATGACCTGGCAATATTATTGATGCCGATATGGAAATATTTCATTATGCAAACCCCTCCTCGGGATATACATTAACGCTTGTTTTTTTGATTTTCAAGTTGTTTTGGCACTTTTCTCCTGTTTTTTGGCGTAATATTCTTATTGAAAAAGTTTGAGAGTGTGGCATATTATACATAGAACAAATATTTGAACAACGGGAATTACAAAAGGTGTCCGAAACAAAAAAAAGAATAGAGACAAAGTCAATAACTTTTCAGACTTTCGGGAACTTTTGAAATTATCTCAAAAGAAAGGAGAAAACAAATGCCTTGCGATTGGAATTATTACTATGATTTTGAGTCGGAACAGTATCTGGACAAAGATGCAAAAATATCTTTTGACGGGGATAAATATACGTTGGAAAACTCTTTTATGTGCAGTAAAAGCGGTCATTATGTGTTTACTTCGGCAGTTTTGCATCCTGTATTCCTGACAAAATTTTCCCTTGATGCCATTTATATTGACGGGAAAAAACTGGGAAAAGAAGATACTGCCGCTTTTGTCCGGGTGGGCCAGGCAAGAAACGCCTGGAAACTCTATCTGGAAGAGGGGGAACACTTTCTTAAAGCAGAGGGAAAAAATTCCTGGGATGATGCAACATTCAAAACCGCATTGCAATTCCGGCTGCTTCCGGCACAGGAAAAAACTTTTTCCGCACCTGATTTTGAAATGGAATTATCTTTTGCAAGGAAAGAATACTTTTCCACTCCGGGTAAATGGGATGTGGAAAATTACAGAGCCGGAGTGGGGAAGGATGTAACTCCCGGCAGATTCGGTTTCTCCAAAGGCGATGGTCTTCTGGACTTCGGTATGCCCAATCTGGGATGTATGGATAAAATGTATTTGTGCGGACACCCCCGGTATAAGAAGCCGTACAGATGGAGTTATGCCACCATTCCGGAAAATTCCCTGCGGCATGGTTCCTATCCTCCGGCGGATGTGGGGATCGGGAATGATAAGATAGAGGTGAATCACCTTTCTGTAAAATGGAGTGCCGTTCTTGCGGATGAAGAATTTTCCTGTACCTATTCTCTTGGTACCATCGGAGTCATAACCGAGCGTCCCTCCGGAAAAATGCGTATTTCCGGATTGGAGGAAGCCGGAAATTACCAGTATGCCGTTCTGCCTGTGGGCGGAGAGAAAGTAAAGGTCATTCCCGTACGGCTTCTTCCGGAATATATCCATCTTCTTGCGGAAAACTATATAGCACTTTTCGGTTCTACTGAATTTCCGGATCTGCCTTTTATGATCACATTTCAGAAGAAACCGCAGAATATGCAGATCCATTTCAGTAAAGTAAATGACCGCCTTGAATCCATTACTTTTGACCATTGTCCGCTTATTGTTACGGCAACGCCTTTCGGGATAGAAAGTTTTGAACCCATAAGTTGTTCCAATTCTGCTTTCATCGGTCTTATTGTGGAAAAATGCCGTTTCTGGAGCAGAGCATTTATGGCATATCCTGTAAGGTGTGAAGAATATTATTATAACGATCACGAGGCAAAAAAGACCCATTTCAAACAGAGATTTTCCTATCGCTATATACAGGATGACTGGGGAACAGTTCCTCTGGAAACTGCCGTTCTGCCGCCAGTGGCAAGTTTAAGCGGGATCATGACTGCTGAAGAGAAGGACAGGACAGACTTCCAGTTCCCCTCAAAATTCGGTCCGCTGTACGGCGCATTGAGCAATATATCCTCCTATACACTTCCTTTCATGGAAAGACGCAGAAAATTTCCCCTGCGGGAAAAAGAAAGCACTCTTCCGGAACTTTTGAAGGACGGTCTGGAAGAATATCTTTCCTATGTGGAACAACTTGATCCGGATACGATCTATTATCCTTATGCCGGAAGCCTTGTTGAGCCTTATGCCTTTGCTACTACTTTAATGAACTTTATGAACGGAAAGGACAGGGCAAGATTGCGGAAACTTGCCGGGGAAAGGCTGAAATTGGCATGCACAAGCGGAAGGACTTTTGAATATCCCGCCATCAGTCACGCCTATATGATGCAGACAGAACCCGACGATAAGAAACTTGTGGAAATTTACAGCGATCCGGAACTGGCCCGTCTGAAACTGTGGAACTGGTATAAAAGGACAGAACCCTTTACCGGGGCAAAGTTTGATATCTGCTACATCAATCTGGGGATGTTTTCTTCCGGTCAGCTGAAAGGAGACCCGGATGAGGTGGCTGCATTCGACCGGCCCATGATCGAAAATGACTGGGGGGTGGGGCTTACGTTCTATTATATGTATCTGTGCGCCCTTGCTTCCGGCAGATGGGAGATCCTTGAAGAAGCCCTTCCGCTTTTGAAACGGGCGATGCGCTTCTTTATCAATATGAATGACTTTGCCTGTCTGGGGTCGGGGTACAGCGACAATGCCATGACCTGGGTGGAGGGGGCAAATTACGGAGCATTCACCTCCTTCATCAATATTGCGGAAGTATGCGGGGATAAAGATGCCTTTGAAGAGGGTATTTACCTTGCCTCCCGTCAGTTTGCATTGCGTTGTGCCATTCTCCGGGGCGGTCATCATTACTTCCATAAGTACTATAACTGTGAGCCATTCTACATGTTGAAAGCCCTGCATGAGGAAGGCTACCCCTCCTGGCAGTTCCAGAATGTGGTCCGAGGTGCGGAAGCTGCGGACAGCATCAAAGGAGATTACCGGGACGGGAGACTTTTCCCCAACAGATTGCGTTCCGACGGGATCTACAATCTTACTACCGAGGGGCTGTATCCGGAGATTTTTACAGGATTGCGCAAACACATTCCGGAAGATATGGAAGATGTATTCAACCGTATGGCATTTACAGAGGATGCCGACCGTTACATGGGATATAAATGGGGTGCTATGCAGCAGACTGCTTCTTTATTGATGGATATGGCTCTGGACAACAACAGAAGCCGTGTCCAGTTGGAGAAAATCCTGGAACGGGCGAAAAAGGAAAAACAGCTTATGCAGGAATTCCGGGGGATCCATATTCCCAGCAGAAGATTGCCTAAAAACTATCTGGAAACCCAGGTTCTTGCCTGGGAAAAAATGAAAGAACATCCCGCATGGCTGGAACACTGGCAGGATCTTATCATCCACGAAGCTGTGTATGATGCAGAATGTGGAAAAGCGGAAATCTCCTTTACTGTGACAGGAAAAAATCCTGTTTTGCGTTTCGGGATCTGCTCCATGCCGGTAAATATTCTTCTTGACGGAGTGAAAACCGAAGGAAAAATGAATGAAGAGGGTGGGCTGGATATTATTCCTTCTTCCATATCCGGGAATCTTTCCCTTTCCTTTACAAACTGCAAATAATTTTATGAGGTGAAAATATGGCAAAGAAAGAAGATTCTTATTATAAACAGACTATGTTTTATTATGATTTCAGTACGGAATTATCTGTAAAAGACTGGATCATGGAAGAGGCTCCGGAAGGCAGATTTTCCCGGAAAAGCACCTTTGAATGTGAGGAAGGAAACTATACCGTCCTTTCCTCTGTTCCTTATGCCCATCTTGCAGATAAATGTATTCTGGAAAAAATTTATATTGACGGAAAAGAACTTGGAAAAATCTATTCCACAGCCTTCATCCGTACCGGCGGGGCAAGAGGAGGCAGAAAGGTTTTTCTGGAAAAAGGCAGTCATGAGATCCGTATTACGGGGGTATGTACTACCCATGAGATCTATGATCAGCTGGATATTTCCATTATCCCTGCGGAAAAGAAAGCTCCGGATTGCCCGGTATTTCATTTGGATTATGACTTTCCTGTAAAGGAATATACTTCCAAAAAGTGTTCTTTTGATACAGAGGGCTTTATTGCGGGGCTGGGAAAAGAACCCACTCCCGGCAGATTCGGTTTTTCCAAAGGGGATGGGCTTCTGGATTTCGGGATGCCTACTTTGGGAAATTTTGACAAGATGTACCAGTGCGGTCACAAAAAATACCGCAAGCCTTACAGATGGAGTTACTCCACCATGCCGGAAAATGCTTTGCAGCATGGTTCCTATCCTCCGGCAGAAGTGGGGATCGAAAATGATACAATAGAAGTAAATCATCTTTCTGTAAAATGGAGTGCCATTCTTTCCGACGAAGAATTTTCCTGTACTTATTCTCTGGGGACTGCCGGAGTGATCACAGAACGCCCTTCCGGAAAAATGCGTATTTCCGGATTGGAATTTGCCGGAAATTACCAGTATGTGCTTTTCCCCGGTGAGGGGGAAAAAATAAAAATCCTTCCCCTGAAAGAACTTCCTTCCCATATAAAGGAACTGGGGGCAAACTATATCCTTCTTTTCGGTTCAACGGAATTTCCCGATCTTCCTCTGCTTGTTGTTTTTCAGAAAAGGCCGGAAAATGCTTCTGTAAAGTACAGCAGTATCAATGGCAGACTTAATGAGATCTCCTTTGAAAACTGTCCTCTTGTCATTACGGCAACTCCCTACGGTATCCAAAGTTTTGATCCCATCAATCCTCTGGACAAAGCCTTTGTCCGGGATATGACGGAAAAGTGCCGTTTCTGGAGCAGGGCATTTCTTGCCTATCCTGTAAAATGTGTGGAATATTATTTCAATGATAAAAAGGCAAAAAGAACCTTTTTCCGGCAGAAATTTTCCTACCGTTATATCAAAGATGACTGGGGAACTGTTCCTCTGGAAACTGCCGTACTGCCTCCTGTCGCCGATTTGAGCGGACTTATGCAGACTCCGGAAGATCAGGAAACCATGGATTTCCATTTTCCCACAAAATTCGGGCTTCTCAAAGGGGTATTGGGGGATGTTTCCGCCTATTCTCTCCCCTTTATGGAACGGGCAAGAAAATTCCCATTCCGGGAAAAAGGAAGCACTCTTCCGGAACTTTTGAAAGACGGCTTGAAAGAGTATATTGATTTTGTAAAAGATCTGGATGACAAAGTCATCTATTACCCCTATGCGGGAAGTCTCATAGAGCCTTATGCTTTTGCCACCACTCTTCTCAACTTTATGGATGAGGAAAGCAGAAAAACCCTCCGGAAGAAAGTTGCGGAAAGATTGTTTCTTGCCTGTTCTGACGGAAAATGTTTTGATTATCCGGCAATCAGTCACGGGTTTATGATGAAGACCATGCCGGATGATGAAAAACTTAAAGAGATCTATGCCGATCCCGCCTTGAAGCATCTCAATATGTATTGCTGGTACAAAAGGACTGAACCCTTTACAAATGCGCAATTCGACATCTGTTACATCAATTTGGGTTTTCTTTCCAGCGGACTTCTGGAAGGAAGACCGGAAGAGGTGGCAGCTTTCAAATTTCCCATGATCGAAAATGACTGGGGCGTGGGACTTACTTTCTATTATATGTACTTATGCGCCCTTGCCACAGGCAGATGGAATATTCTGCGGGAGAAACTTCCGCTCCTCAAACGTGCCATGCGGTATTTTGTGAATATGAATGACTTTGCCTGTCTGGGATCCGGGTACAGTGACAACTGTATGCTCTGGGTGGAAGGGGCAAATTACGGTGCATTCACTTCCTATGTGAATATTGCGGAAGGATGCGGAGATAAGGAGACCTTTGAAGAGGCACTTTATCTTGCCAGCCGTCAGTTTGCCTTGCGTTGTGCCATTACCCGCTCCTCCGCCCATTATCTGCATCACTATTATGATGAAGAACCCTATTTTACCGGACGGGCCCTGCATGAGGAAGGGTATCCCTCCTGGCAGTTCCAGAGAGTTCCCCGTGGAACTCCGGACAAGTCTTATGACTCTCTGCACATAGGGGCTCTTTTCCATAACCGGTTACGCCGGGAAGGGATCTATAATATGACGACGGAAGGATTGTTCCCGGAATTTTTTGAAGGCGGACGCAAGTATCTGCCGGAAGATTCCCAGGATATTTTCTTCCGGATGTTCTGTATTGATGATCCGCAGGTGACTGTCCCCTGGAATGTGATGCAGCAGACCACTTCTTTATTGATCGACATGGCTCTGGATGACGGCCGCTCTCCGGAAAGTGTGAAAAATATGATCGAACGGGCAAGAAAAGAAGACCGGCTCATGCAGAAATGGCGCGGTATCCATATTCCTTCCCGCCGTTTGCCCACCAATTATCTGGAAACGCAGCTTCTTGCCTGGA
The DNA here is from genome assembly GCA_017629515.1 of Lentisphaeria bacterium. Lineage (GTDB taxonomy): Bacteria > Verrucomicrobiota > Lentisphaeria > Victivallales > UBA1829 > RGIG5327. The sequence goes on from JAGBXB010000017.1 coordinate 13,839, forward strand.
CGGCAATGAAAAGTCATCCGGCATGGCTGGAACACTGGGTGGATCTCACCATTGAAAATATGCTGTATGATGAAGAAAGTAAAACGGCGGAGATTACATTGCTTCTCTGTGATAAAACGCCTGTTCTGCGTCTGGGAGTCCGTACAAAAGACTTTGAGGCATACTTCAATGGGGAAAAAGTGCAGGGGGTATTTACAGAAGAAAATAAATGGGAATATATCCCTGCTTCTTCCGGTGTCCTTGTGCTGAAATTCCGGTAAATACACAGGGAAAGATGATAAAATCTTACGGATAAACAGATGCTTTTCCCTTTTCAGGGCTGTTTATCCGTATTCTTTTTGTTTTTTTTATCTTTTTGAGTTGAAAAAACATTCCTTTTATGATATTTTTAGAAAGAAAACGGAAAGGAGGCATATATGTCAGAAAATGAAAAATCATCCGTGGAAGCAACCGGAAAGGATATGGCAAAGGAAAATATCCTGGATGAAATGGAACAGGAAGCCCTGAAAAAATTGAAACGGCTGGAACGGGATTATATTTCTCCGGACAGCGGGATAACTTCGGGTTTGGCATTGCCTCCGGCAAGGTATGTATATATTGTCGGATTGCTTATTGCTTTGTTCCTGCTTTTATATCTCCTTGCCGCTTCATTGGAAAGCGGATTGAAAAAGAAACCCTCTCCGGTGAAAGAGTCTTTACAGAATATGGAAAAAATTTTGAAAAAATAAGAGAGAAAGAAAATGCTTGTTTTATTGGAAAAACTCTGTTCTTACGGTCAGGAACATCTTGCACAATATCTGAAAAAATGTAATGAGGAAGAGAAAAATTCTCTTCTTGCCCAATTACAGGAATTGGATTTTGCCCATTTGGATAAATTGATCAAAGAGTATGTGGTAAAGAAACCTCTCTTTACCATTCCGGATGATCTTGCCCCTGCGCCCTTTTTCCCTTATCCGGCTGAAACTCCGGAACAGAAAGAATACTACAAAAAAGCGGAAGAAGTTGGGATCGAACTATTGAAAAAAGGGAAGATCGGGCTACTTACGGTTGCCGGAGGGCAGGGGACAAGGCTTGGTTTTGACGGCCCCAAAGGAACTTACCCCATTACTCCTGTAAAAAAGAAAAGTCTTTTCCAGTATTTTGCCGAAAAATTGACCCGTGTATCGGAAAAATATGGAGCAAATCTCCATTGGTTCATTATGACAAGCAAGATCAATGACGGGGCAACAAAGGCATTTTTCAAAGAAAATGATTTTTTCGGTTTTCCTGCTGAAAATATCCACTTTTTCACCCAGGGGACGATGCCTGCCATCGGGTATGACGGGAAACTTCTTCTCGGCGGAAAAGATACTCTTGCCCTCTCTCCGGATGGTCACGGCGGAACATTTCTTGCGTTGAAAAAATCCGGTTCTCTTGCAATGATGAAAGAACTGGGAATAGAATATCTCTCCTATTTTCAGATCGATAATCCCCTTGTGCCTATGGCTGATCCCCTGTTTCTGGGGCTTCATCATCTGGAAGAATCGGAAATGAGTTCCCGGATGCTGCCCAAGACCAATGCAAAGGAGAAACTGGGCAATTTCTGTATCACAAAAGGTAAATTAGAGATCATTGAGTATAGCGATATGCCTGATGCCCTTGCGGAAAGAACAAATCCGGATGGAACGCTATCCTTTCTTGCGGGAAGTCCCGCTATCCATGTGATCAGCTGTTCTTTTGTGGAACGCCTTACGGAAAAAGGAATTCTTAATCTTCCCTGGCACCGGGCGGATAAGAAAGTACCTTTCCTTGATGAAAATAACAATATCATCAAACCGGAAGAACCCAATGCTGTGAAACTGGAATCCTTTATATTTGACGCTCTCCCCCTTGCCAAAAATCCCATGATCCTTGAAGGGGCAAGAAGCGAACACTTTGCCCCCACAAAGAACCCCACCGGAGTGGATTCTGTGGAATCCTGCCGGGAGATGCTTTCCGTAAGGGATACAAAAAGATTGGCTCTTGCCGGGATCAGAGTACCGGAAAATGTTACAGTGGAGATCTCGCCAAAAAGCGTTTGCGATGAGGAGGATGCTGTAAAAGTTCCTCTTAAAGAGATCCATGTTGCAGAGGGGATGTTTTACTATGAATAAACTTGTGCAGATCAATAAAGAAGATATTATTCTCGATGCCGATGGCATTGGAGAAATGCTTACAAAATGTTTTAAACGCAAGAAGATCTGTATTCTTGCGGGGGCTTGTGAAAGTTACTCCACATTGATCGTTTCCTTTGAGCCTGCGGAAGTGCGTTGTAAAGGGAAAATCATTCTTGCTCCCATCGCAGGGGAGGGCCCTGAAGAAATTTGCGGAAGTATTGCCCAGAGGTTTGCCGATGGTTTTTCTTTACGGTCTTCTTTTCATGTAAATGATTCTTTATGGGGAATATTTCTTCAGGAGTAACAAATCTATGTTTCTTTCAGGAAAAGGGAAAGCCGCCCACTTGATAGTTGGGCAGAAAGGGGAAGAAGCGGCAAAACGGCTTTTTCTCAATATGGGCTGCACTTTTCTTGCAAAGGATGTGCGTATGCCGGGAGGGGAGATGGATCTTGTTTTCCGGGATGGAAAAACTCTTGTTTTTATTGAGGTGAAATCCCGGAGGATCAAAAAGAAGGAGGATGCCGCATTTGTGCATCCTTCTGACGCTCTTCATCCGAAACAGAAAAGACGCATTTACCGTGCCTCCCATCAATATATGCGGGAGATCGGCAATCCGGCACTGCCATACCGGTATGATCTTGTGGAAGTCCTTTTCCTTGCAGGAAAAGGCTTATATATGATGAAACATCACAAAGGGGCATTCGGCAGCAGGAATTTTTCACCATTTTCCTCCGGGACTTCCTATGGTTCTTCCGGAATGAAAGAAGAGTTCCCCTTATATTTCTGAAAGGAAAAAATATGTTGATAGTTGGTAGAGTTATTTCATTTTTGGGGCTTCTCGGTATCGTTATTGGATTACCTGCACTTTTTATCTGGCTTCTTTATAAAAATATCAAAGGAAAGAAAAGCCCTCTGTTGGGGGTACTGTACTCTCTTTGTCTTTTGGGATATATTTTCTGTGTGTGTAATTTGTATGCTGCTCTCAATGCCAGTTATGGCAGTCATGCAATGTTAAAAAATGTCCGTGGCTATTCTTATACTTTCTTTCTGAATAAGCTTAAAGAAACTTCCGACATAAGAAAAAGTGCTTCTTATATGTTGAGGGATGAGATGAGAGAAAAGGTACTCCATTATAAGAAATTTCTGTTACTTCCTTATAAGGTAAAAGGGGCGCTTTTTCTTGTTTGCAGCGGATTCTTTCTTGTTTTTTCCATTGCGTCACTCTTTTTCCTGCGGTACAGAGATTGGAAATATTATACGGCAAGTTTCTTTACCGCATTTATTCTCGGCTGTTTTCTGTATGCTCCGGGGGTGTATCACCGCTCCTTTGCATCCTCCTTTGACAGAGTTCTGGCAGCGAAAATAATTTCTATGTTTGCGACAATGAAAGAGTTGAGCAATTATCAGGGGAATTTGAGTGCCGCAGAAATGGCTGCATTAACAGAAAATTATATACAGAATAATCACCCGTATGCATTTAAATTTCTTCTGGAAGATGCAGAAAGAGGAAAAAAAAGCACGATGATTTTACACAAAAGGAACCAGAAGGATTTCTGATATTTCCATTTCTGTTTCACTGTATTCTGCGGGATGGACGGATAAAAAATTCTGTCCTTTTTCAAATTTCATCACTCCGGCAGGAAAGGTCTGATAGCGTCCCAGTTCGTCAGAATATTCCCCGGGCAGACTTTTTACATTCCTTGCCCACATTTCCAATTTTTCACTGTTGTTTTCCAATACCCATACCCGGTTGTTTTCATCCGGATTCTGATACCGGACAAGAACCTGATAATACCCGCTTTCCAGAATATTCAGATCCCAGACCGCCTCTGCATCTTTCTGCCAATGGATAAGGTGTATCTGATAGACCCATTCCCCGAAACGCTCCGCCCAGAAGTGGCGTTTGATTTCCACATTACGGACTTTTGCACTGTATGCAGGTAATTGCACCGGAAGAGTGCCTGAAACGATATTTTCTTCCAACACCGCTTCGGGAATATTTTCGTCACAGGATATTTCCAGAACTTCAAAATATTCCTCTTTTCTTTCCGCAGGCAGCTGTATTTTGATAAAGGTTTCATCCTGTTCAAATTCCAGAACTTGATCCCCGCCCAGCCATTTTACCTCCCGGATTTTTACCGGAAAACCCGTTTCTATGAGCATTTTGCCCCATGCCGCCGGCTTGACCATAAAGTACGCTTTGTTCCCTTTCCGTGTGCAATCCCCCCAATTTCTTGCGGACGCCCAGGGGGAGGAATCCGTATCATACAGCATTGTATCGCCATATTTTCTGATCCATTTTCCCGCACGCAGGAGTGCTTCTTCACAAACGGGGGGAATATTCCCCATCGCATCCGGCCCTATGTTGACCATATAATTTCCGCCCCTTGCCGCAACAGTGATCAACTGGGAAAGCAGTTCGCTGCCGGAACGGAAATTTTTATCGTTGCAGCTGTACCCCCAGGAATCATTGCTTGTGGCAATACACTCCCAGAGTCCCCGGGGCCGTCTGCCAGGAAATTCATTATCCCCCAGAGTGGAATAATCCCCGACGCCATTACCGATACGGCTGTTTATCAGTGCCCCACTTTGCTTTTCCTGAACAAGATCCACGATTTTCTGACTCTGTTCCTGTGTCATCTGGCCCGGTGTATCAAACCAGATCAGGGATAATTTTCCGTAATTGGTCACCAGTTCCCTGATCTGGGGAAGGCATTTATTATTGAAATATTCCTCAAAAGTGGGCTGTTTTTCTGCCTGTTCCCAATTGTTGATTTCCGACCAGTCCTGAAACTGGGAATAATAGAATCCGAATCCCAGATTTTCTTTTGCACACGCTTGTGCCAACTCTTTCATGGGATCTCTTTTCCACGGAGTGCTTTTGGTGATGCAGAAAGGATGAAAGGAATCAAACATGGCAAAACCGTCATGATGTTTCGCGGTGATGATAATATATTTCATGCCGCACTCTTTGGCAAAATTCACGATCTTTTCCGCACTGAAATCTTCCGGATGGAAGTCTTTGGCAAGGAGAGCATATTCTTTCGCAGGAATGGACAAACGGCGCATAAGCCATTCACTTATTCCATAGTGATTTTTTCCTTTCCAGCGGGAACCTGCCACAGAGTAAAGTCCCCAGTGGATAAACAGGGCGTACCTGCTTTTCTTGAAAAACTCCGCTTTTCCTGCGGTGATTTCTGTTTTACTTGCGGTATCTCCCCAGAGATCTGCCATGTTGCTCATAGATCTTTTCCGTTCTTTTTACTGTCAGAAATTGGAAATATTATAATCCATTCCTGTTTTTTTATATTTCTCTGAAAGTCAAAACTCTTTCTTACTTATACTCCACCAGAAACGCTCTGTAACTTTTCCGCTGTATGGTAAGAAGCAATGTGAATGCGTCTTTTGCCGCAATTTCTCCATTTACACAATCCGCAGCAGTTACTTTTACTGGAAATGTTACACTTTCTTTTCTGTCTTTTTCTGTAAGGTTGGAGAGAATAAGAAGCATCCTTTTTTCTTTCTTATCGATCCAACAGGATGAATGAAAATTGGTTTTATAATCCTTTTCCCTCCAATAGGGAATAAACTGGAGTGAGGGACTGCTTATGCGCCGTAATGCCCGCATGACCCCCTGTTCTGCATGTTCCTTTATCCCGTACCCCTCTTTGAAAGTGGAATCCATTTTCCACTGAACACCTTTGAGGGTACAGCCGAAAAGCCAGAGTGTTGCCATAAGTTCATTATTGAACATGGTGGGGTGAAATCCATTCCACCAGGTAGCTTCCAGCGGGATACCGGTGGAGACAGGATTGAAGCCGCCGAATATCCTTTCCGGAGAGTTGATCCTTTTATGATCTGTTTCTTTTGCAAGGATCTCCATTGCACAGCGTCTGGAAACAAACGCATCCACCGGGGTAAATACAGGCTGGGTACTGTTGTGGGAGTAGATCATAAAATCATCCCGTCCGGCTTTTTCCATAAGCAGATTGTAAAGAGCCATGTAAAAGGCACGCATTTTTCTTATGGGGAATGTGGGATGGAGCCTGCCGTCTTCTCCAATATAGCCGCATCCATGGGCGGCATTTTTGCAGGAGGATAATTCCGTTGTCTGATCCATATAGACGCCGTAAAGACCATATTTTTCAATAAGCACATTCACTCCGGCAAGATACATACTGCTCCATGCCCCTGCTGGACACTGTTTGAAAAGGTCGGGTGCCCCCCATTCCGCTTTGGGCATCCGCGCCATTTCATCCTGATAATTTTCCACTTCCGGTGTACGGTTGTTGCCAGCCCAGCCGCAATAGTAAAAATATTTTTCCTTTTTTTCTTCTCCTGTCCGGGTGATGGAACGCAGATTTTCCGCAACTTGCGGTTTTACAAAGGGGTGGCCGAACCATTCATCGCCTTTGCTCCACAATATGCCGTAATTGCCGCCATTTCCGGCAAGGCGTCCAAGATTGCCTTTTTTCCATGCTTCAAGTCCTTTGGGATCGTTGTTCTGATAGACAGCATTGATGGTAAAAATCCCGTCCGTATGGTTCCGTACCATATAGGGGCGTACGGGGGTTGCCTGAAAACCGAAAGAATAGACAGGATTTTCTTTTTTCTTTGTGTTCCCTTTCAGAAAATGGATGCTTAAAAGTGTTTCATTTCCTTCGGTTTCAATTTTTACTGCTCCATTTTTCCCGGAGGTGTTCCAGAACTCATCCGATTCCAGTGCAAGGGTGAAACCTCTGTCTTTATCCCCCAGCCATAATCCGTAAACAAAGGGCAGTTGGAGTCCGTTTTCTGGAATTTGCCCCCAGTTGCCGTAATCTGTGGTTCGGAAAGGCGCTGAACCTTTGTAGGTATGACCGAAATATATTCCTCTTTCCTTTGGAAAACGGAATACCATTTTCAAATCCCGCAAAGTATGTTTTCCCAAGTCCAGGGAAAGAGTGTTCCACACAAAGCCATCAAAAGCGGTAGTGGAATCATATTTGAATACTATTCCGGAATCGTTTTTTTGCCCTGCCGCTTTGGCATTTACGCCATCACAGGAAAGTATTTTCCCCGGAAAATCAAGCACTGTTTTCTTCCCGTTATCCAATACTGCCTCCAATACGGGGGGCGCGGAGAAAAGTTCTTTCCCGTTTGCAATGATCTGCCGGGGCAGGATGCTGCCGCCAAACTGATAGGTACGGAGACTCATGGAAAGTGCTTTCCCGGAAAGTTGGAGTTTTTTCCATGGATAAGGTACTTTGCTTCCGGTGATTTCCGGAACGTTTTTCTGCCATTCCGGAAACTCCGGAACGACAATATCATTCCTGTTACCGGCCAGTATTTTCCCTTTTGCATCATACAGTACCGTTGTAATACTTACCTTATCCCCTGTTTTCAATTTCTGCGGATGGGGGAAGAGGGTAGAAGCATAAGAAGAACAAATTTTCTTTTCTTCTTTCAAAAGTTCTTTTCCATTGACCGCAAAAGTAAAGAGCATTTTGCCGTTTTCCGCTTTTTTACCCATCAGGGGGAATGAGGCTTCCACGGAACTACTGTTCCCTTCCAGAAAAGCATGTACCGTATGGAGGGAAACGGGCGGCTCTTTGGAAAAGGGCAGATACTGGGAATAGAGAATATTTCCTTTTTTATCCCGCATTTCCAGTTTTTGCATGTATCTGCCGGGAGCAATATCCTTGTCTATGGCAAACATGGTTTTCCGAAAAGGGGCAAGACGTATATTTTTGCTTTTTTCAGCACAAAGTATGCCTTTCTTTTTCAGAGTTTCCTGAAAAGATTTTTCCCACCGTTCCTCCCGGAATGTACCGGGAACTTTCCGCAAATACAGTTGTGTGGTCAGACAGGTTTCCACCAATTTTCCGGAGGGATTGACCGCTTCCAGTTGCCACAACTCTTTTTCCCGTTCGACATGGGGTACGGCTGTATTCCTGGAGAAACGCAGGAAAGGCCGCAATTCCATACTTGTCCATTTCCCCCGGGGATGATCGCCGACTCTTCCAACAAGAACTGCCGGGGTCTTTCTGTTGAGGATCAAATCAAACTTCCATAATTCCCCGTCAAGAGGAACTTTTGTTTCCAGTTTTTCCCAGGGGATGGCCAGTTCCCCCTCCCAGCCGAGAGAAGTACTGCTTGCCCGGTAATCCCATTTTGTGTTCCATTTATCCTTAAGCGGGGGATAGATCTTGAAATCCGCATAGTCAGACTTTGCGTTCATGGCTATATTGATTCCGTTCTTTTGGGTTCCTTTCACATCCAGCATGATCTCTAGGGCATCATCCTGCCAGACTCTGGAAGTATTTTCCATGCGCCCGGAAGTAGTGGAACGGGGACGGGTATCCCGGTAAACACGGAATGCGATCCATAAATGGGTGGATGTGTGACCGAGAAAATATTGGATATTTTCTTTTATATGTTCCCCTTTGGGTTCCGGATAAACCCGGATGACTCCGGAAAAAGAGGCACCATCAAACCATTCCGCTTTACCGATTTTTCCGTCAAGTACCGGAGAAGTCTCCATAAAAGGGCAGAGCAGAATATCCGGTGTCTGACAGAAAAGAAGATTGGTACCCAGTAAAACAATGATAAGGATAAAGAACAGATGTTTCACTTTGCTGTACCCTTTTTCCCGTAAAGGTAGATCCCGTTGCTGTCAGAGAGGACGCTGCCGTAAATCATACCATTTTGTTTGCCGCTGTCAGAAATGATGATGGGTTTTGTCACTCCTTTTTCCGGAGGATTTTTTCTGTAATCTTCCAGAAGAAGAGTAAGTTTATCTGCAGTAAAACTTCCGGGGAGACGGCAGTCTGCGGAAATTTTCATGGCGGCAATACATACCATATTTTTCTCTTCCGGTAAAAAGTTTTCCCTTGCAGGTTTTGTGGATTTCTGCCACCACAGGGCACGGCTTCCGGCAAGAAGATAAACTTTTGCCGTATCCAGTGTCCGGGGGAAATTCAATCTTCCTTTCCAGACTGCTTTCCCATCACTGTACATAGTGCAGCTGCCCTTGTTCCATGCCATGGCAATATGATGAAATTCCCCTTTCTTCCAGTTGTTTACGGGGATTGCCGGACCGCCCTGTCCCTTTCCGTCAAACCAGAGAGAAACCCTTAATTCATTGGCGATTTTTCCGGTAGGCAGTTTCCGTTTCCAGAATTTCAATACGAAATGATTTTTATAAGGGTCACCCGGAAAATCCATCTGGAAGACAGTTCCGTGCATTTCCATATTTTTTACCGGAGGGGTGGACGGATCAAAATCCGCAGCAACAAGCATTTCCAATGTCCCCTCATCCCAGGAAATATTGCCTTTGGCAGGATAAACGATACAGGCGGCGGAAAGAGCCAGACTCCAAACAAAAATAAAAGTGCAGACAAGTGTTTTCACAGTATTTTTTCCTTTCTCAATAGGTTATATCCAGATATATGTATCTGCTTCCGTAGGTTTTCATAATGATATTTGCTGCCATTTTCATACTTCCGGCATGTCCATCTGCATAAAGAAGATTTGCTGCCCCCATGTGGCGGCTGTTGAGGATATTATTGCTTACATTGGAGCGTTCGATCCTTTGTGTAGCCCTCTTTGTGGATTTGTCATAAGCATCCCCCAGCACTACTTTTGTACTTCCCTGCCGCAGACTTTTCTGTGACATCGGCGGCAGACTGCTGAAACTGGCAGATGTGTTGCCTCCATCCACTTCCACCCCCCAGGTGGATCCTATGTAATAAGCATTGTAACCGTAGCTGACCCAATCCCAACCGGAGGAGTCTTCCGTTGCGGAAGTGAAAAAATTCTGGCTGTACTGGGGATTTTCCAATCCTCTGGGACAGTAAAAGGTTTTGTTGGCAATTTTATAGGTTCCCCAGAGTTTTCCTGCATAGCGGTTGTAGGGAACATAGTAATTTTTATTATCCATGACATAATATTCTATCGCCATGCCGATCTGTTTTATATTGGATGCACAGGAGATCTTTTTCCCCGCTTCCCTTGCATTGTTGAGCGCAGGAAGAAGCATACCTGCCAGAATGGCGATAATTGCGATGACTACCAATAGTTCAATCAGCGTGAACTCTTCTTTGCTTACTTTGTTCCGGTTGCCGCCGGAAACTCTTTTTTCCGGAAAATCCTTTTCCGGAGAACTGGGAAAACTTTGCCGGGAAGAAATCATTTTTTCATCCTTTTTTTAGTTGTTTTTTATATGGTGCAATAGAATTATTCATAAAAAGGGAAAGGGGAAGCCGTTTCCGGAGAGAGGCCACATGTAAATTTTTCTTTCTCGCTTCCATAATGATCTCAAAGGCACATTGCCCCATCTGATAATACGGATAACGCAAAGTGGCAATTTTTTCTGTCGTACCCAGATCATAGCCCACAAGGGAGAGATCTTCCGGAATCTTTCTGCCCAAAGAAGAGGCTGTTTCCATAACCATTCTTGCTTCATAAGCCCCGGTGCAAATCACAGCAGAAACCTTTTGCGGCTCTTGAAGAAGACCGGTCAGCCAGGTACGGGCTTCTGCTGAATCATATTTCCCGCAGAAAATATTTTCTTCCGGCAGAGAGAAGTGCCTCCTGATCTCTTTTTCAAAGAGTGGAAAACGATCAATATTCTGCAACTGGAATTTTTGTCTTCTGGGGATATCTGCTCCGAAAAGAGCAAATTTACGGTGTCCCAGTTCCGCAAGGGAATCCACCACAGACCTGATGGCTCCTTCCTGATCCAGTTCCACCGTACCGAGATGCTCCTGAAACGCTTCCCCGCCGATAAAGACCTGGGGAAGGTCTTTCCGGGAAAGCAGAAAATCAAAGGCTTTGTTATGGGAGTTTTCTCTGGATTCCCCCAGATAGATAAGTCCGCTCAACATGGGCAGGATATCCTGCTTCCATTGTTCAAAGGCACAACTTTCCTGATTATCCTGCGGCAGCGGGACGATCATGGAGGCTATTCCGTGAAGAGAGGCTGTATCCATGATCCCGGCAACGATACGCAAAGGCAGTTGGGAAGAGGAGTTCAGCACTGATAAAAGCGTATCCGGCAATGCGATCCCGATAGCCGTAAGGGGTTTTCGCGATTTCCCTTCCAGAAAGGAACTGCTTATAAATAAATTTCTGCCGGTTTGATCCCTTTCCAGAATATTTTTCATTTCCAGAGTATTGTATGCTTTCCGTACGGTATCCCGGTTGAGTCCATATTTTTTTGCCATTGTAAGGATGGAGGGAAAACGCATCCCCGCTTCCACATGATTATGTTCCAGAGCATTTTGCAGGATATCTGATATTTGCCTGTGGAGAGGGATGGAAGAAGTGTTATCCACCCTGATTTCCGGTTCAAAATATACTTTTTTGATCATGGGAGAGTACTCTTTTCTTGTTCTGATGTATGCAGTAATATACACTGAAATCGGATATTGTCAAGAACTGCATACATTAAAAATGAAAAATATTTCTGCAAATCCTTTGCAGGCAATATTATTTGTCAAATTTCCCGTCCACGGCATCCTGAATCAGGAGTCTCTGGGGTTCCAGATAACGGTCAACGAGGTCAAAGGGCAATTCCCCGGTATTGTTGGCACATTCGCCGATGAGAGGGAAGGGGTATTGCGTTTCCCGGAATGTGCGGAAAATATCAAACCAGTTCATGGTACTTTTGACTCTGCGTAAACTGAACGGAAGAGCGTGCAGATCGTTTCCGGGACAGGTTTCCTGTATATGGGTGGCGATCAGCAGGGAACCACACTCCCGGATGGCTTCCGGAACATCCAGTCCATCCACATTGGCATGACCGGTATCCAGGCAGATACCGATTTTTTCTGAATTGACTTCTCTGATCAGATCTTTCAGTTCGGAGATGCGGCAGCCCTGACGGTATACATCAGACATCAAATTTTCGATGGCGATTTTGACAGGAGTATTTTTTGCGTGCTGTGCCAATTCCGCAAGGGATTTTGCATTGGCGTCAAAAATCGCCTGATCCGTAACATTTGCACACATATCGTGTCTTCCGCCGATATGGAGGACAAGTACCGCTGCGGAAAGTTCGGATGCAAGATCGATCGTTTCTTTGATCCGGTTTACCTGTTCCATTCTCAAACTTTCCGACGCAGCCGAAAGAGCATGGGCACTGTGGTACTGGTGTACCCTCATTGCACAATCATTCAATAGTTTACATACCTCTTTAATGCGTTCTGCTTTCCTTCCTGTTCCGGAGGAGGCTTTTTCCCCCGCGTTCCAGTGCCAGCCGGGTATTTCCAGATCATGGAAACCAAGTTTATTTAAACGCCGGATGGAATCTTCCAGCGAAAGAACTACTCCATAACAATCTGTTACAATTCCGAAATTCATAAATATATTCCTTTCTTCTCTCTCATTATGCTTGAAATAATCTGAAAAACATATTCCGGAGATGATTTCAAAAGTCTCCACTGAAAATTTGAAATCGAAAATTTTCTGTTAAGAGTGAAAAAGTCCCCTGTAAGCCGGCCTGTATAAAACAGGTGACAGGGGGGAACTCTTTGCGGAAAAATGAATCAAAGAGATTCTTTTGCCGCCTCATAGATCTGCAGGATCAATTCACTTGCTTTCCGTGCTTCTTCCCCGGAAATAAAGACTTCGCCGCCATTGACGGCTTTTTCTGCAAAATCCCGCAGCAATATTTCATGCCCCAATGTGGAGGTTACGGCATTCGTTGCCGCTCCGGAATGAAGTTCTTTAACAGGTTCTTTACAGGGATTTTCCACACCGTCAATTTGCCAGAAAGTGATTTTATCCCCTTGCAGCACGAGAGAGCCTTTGCTTGTACGGATGGTCATTACTGCATCAAATCCCGGCTTGGAGGCGGTGGAAGCGGTAATGGTACCGATCATCCCGTCTGCATGCCGGCAGATGGCTACACCATAATCTTCCCCCTCCAGAGGGTGCAGAAATCTGCCGGTAAGGGCATGGACTTTTTCCGGCAGACCGAAAAACCATACATATAAGTCAATATTGTGACTTGCCTGTTGCACAAAGGGACCTCCCCCATCCATATCCAGAGTGCCGCGGTAGGGGGAGGAGGAATAATAACTGGAATCCCGCCAGAAATTCACATTCAGCTCGCAGGCAATGACTTTTCCCAGAGTTCCATTCTGGAGCAATTCCCTTACGGCAATATTATCCGGTGCGGTGCGTCTCTGAAATGCCACAGCCAGTTTCAGATTTTTTTCACGGCATGTGCGGATCATTTTATCCATATCGCTTCTGGTAAGAGCAAGTGTTTTTTCTGTGAAAACATGTTTTCCCGCTTCTGCGGCTTCCAGACATCCGGCGGCATGACAGCCGTTGGGGGTTGCCAGAATAACGGCGTCATATTCCCCTGTTACATCGCTGATACCGGGATAGACCGGGATGGAACTATCCATTCCCTGGGGGCGTTTGCCGGAACGGGAAACGCATCCAGTGATTTCTATTGTCGGGACATTTGCCGCTGCGCGTACATAGGTAGAGGCGATATTGCCGCTGCCTACCAGAACAAATCTGAATTTTTTCATGCTGATTCTCCGATATATGATGATTACATCATACAATATAACACTCTTTTGAAAGAAAGGCAATTTTTTATTGCACTTATCGTGTGATTTTTTTATGCGGCAACATTCCTGTCGGGGGGAGCGTTCCTCTTCCGGCAGGGAAATTCCCGGGGAATCTGATTTATTTATCTGCCGCCTAAATAGCAGTCATCAATATCGATACAGGAGTTTTTTCCGGTGATCCACACTCCCAGGATCTGATTTTCTGTTGCGTCAATGGCAGGATTGTCAAAATCAAAGATATACTGCTTCCATTCAGGATTATTGATCTCATTCAGAATGGCGATCGTTTTGCTGGGACGGGAGCCTTTCCAGTTGCCCGGGTAACGCAGAAGAAAGATCCGCATGGAGCCTTTACCCCGCAGACGCATGGATAAACGCATCTTTTTGTCTTTGACTTTATGACCCTGGGCAATGTAGCCGGATTTCACCCGTACAAAATAGTTGTTGTTTGTGCCGGGATGCAGGAGCATTTCCAGTTCGCCGCCATAGTTTTTCGGTTCGGAAAGGCCCCAGTGACGGGGGGTGAGGCCATCCTTTACTTTCCAGTGTTTGGGGCGTTTGGCATTTTTCACTGTTTCATTGAAAGAACCGTTGCGGAAAAGTCTTGTATCCATTTCCCTGTGCATGGTTTTGTGATTGGTACGGGGGGCAGCCATTGTGACAGGATGGAATACTTCCACACTGTGGGGGGAGCCGATGCTCCATGTGGAGTGTTCATTTTCACCTCTGTTCACAGACCCCCTGTTACGCATCACATTCATTTTGATGACGGTTCCGGGTTTGAAAATGCTTCCTGTGATATTTTTGACAGGAATACTCATTTCCAGTATCCAGCGGTCTTTTTCCCAGCTTGTTTTTACTTTTGCCTGGGA